>JARCMB010000483.1 GCA_030248825.1 Pseudanabaenaceae cyanobacterium MP8IB2.15
CACGACAACTCCGAGAAGTCAAACTACAACTCCGAAAAAGCCAACAACTCCAAAAGTTACACCGAAAAAACCATAACAACTAGGTTAGATAATTTTGGTGAATCGATCGAATCTCATGGAGATTCGATCGATTTTTGGCTTGAATAGCATTTGCAC
Organism: Pseudanabaenaceae cyanobacterium MP8IB2.15; assembly: GCA_030248825.1. GTDB lineage: Bacteria > Cyanobacteriota > Cyanobacteriia > Pseudanabaenales > Pseudanabaenaceae > JARCMB01. Next base: position 157 of record JARCMB010000483.1, read on the forward strand.
GGAGCTACTTCACCCAGTGAACAATCAGGTTTGATTTAGATAAGAAGTTTGAATGGGATCAGTCCAAAAGCATCAGCCAATTTGAAGAAGCCAAGACCGTATTCGTCAACCCTCTGGCAGTTATCTTTGATGAAAAAGCTCATTCCATAAATGCACTAAGAAGTTTGGGACTTGAGATCATTAAAACGTATCCAAAGGTTCATAGATATCTACCAGAGGGCAGTTGTAAGATTATGATCGCCCCTAAAGTTTTAGAATATAATACATGAGAAGTAATATCCTCCAAAAATATGTTCAAATTAAGTGTTGAAGGATCCGATCAAATAAACAAGAATTTAAGCAGGAAGCTAGAAGAGATCGAATCCAAAAACGGCAGTGCTCCCCTCAGAGAAGTTATCAACCAAGACTTCTTATCAAAGCACACCCGTTTTATTTCGCTGGATGAAATGTTTCGCGCTAGCGGTTTCAAGGTGGACAATCAACAAGACCTTGAGGCATTACCGAAAGAAGAGTTGGACTTATTTATCCGCTCAATATCTACATTTGAGAGTTGGAAGGTAATGCTTAATGAGGCAGGCATGGAATGGATGAAAAAGATTCTCAATCCTTAAACATTTGCCATTTGCCTTGCTTTCAACTTGAAATCGACTAAAAATCGATCGAATCATTCCAAACTGGTCAGAACGATTCGATCGATTTAGATTATTTATCCTTTAATGCACACTACCTGTTTCAGCGTGGCGACAATCTCAACTAGGTCGGATTGATTTGCCATTACCGTTTCGATCGACTTGTAAGCACCAGGAATTTCATCAATCACCGCAGTATCCTTACGGCACTCGACACCTTGAGTTTGCTCGATTAGGTCATCCAAGGTGAATCGCTCCTTAGCTTTATTCCGAGACATCAATCGTCCCGCACCGTGGCTGCAAGAACAGTAACTGTGAGCATTCCCTTTGCCCTTGACAATGAAAGATTTTGCTCCCATTGAGCCAGGAATGATGCCGTAGTCTTGTTCGCGGGCACGCACGGCTCCTTTGCGAGTGACGTACACTTCTTCGTCGAAATGTACTTCCTTCTCGGCGTAATTGTGATGACAGTTAACCGATAGCAATGGTCTAGAAGGCTTACCACCTGCTAGATGCTTTTCGATAATCCGCTTAAACCGAGCCATCATCACATCCCGATTAAATAGAGCGTACTGCTGCGCCCACTGCAAATCGTGCCAGTAAGCATGAAATTCAGGGGTTTGGGTGACAAAGTAAGCCAAGTCAGGATCGTTAAGACGAGTACCACCCAGCTTTGCCAATTCCTTCGCAGAATTGATATGACACTGCGCCATCATGTTGCCAATCCCACGCGAACCTGAGTGCAACATCAGCCAGACTTGCGACTCAGTATCGACACACACCTCAATGAAGTGATTGCCGCCGCCGAGCGAACCCAACTGCCGCATCGCCTTGCCCTGTTGAGTTTGAACGCCGCGATGGAGATGTTTAAATTCATCCCAATGCTGCCAGTTTTGGACAGACTTCTCAATCTCTTTGTTATCAGAAAATCCCACAGGAATTTCGGCTTCAAGATCCAAACGGATCTTTTTTAGCTTTCCTTCCAATTGTCCAACACTATATGGAGTCTTGATTGCAGACATTCCGCAACCCACATCGACTCCGACAGCCGCAGGAATAATCGCATCTTTGGTGGCAATTACGGAACCAACTAGTGCTCCTTTACCAAGATGGACATCGGGCATCAGGGCGACGTGCTTGAATACAAAAGGGAGAGAGGCAACATTTCTTGCCATTTTGGTTTCTGCATGACCGAGATCGTGATTCGCCCAAGACAAGATAGGAACTGGGGTTGATAGTTCTAAATTTTCGTAGGGCATAATCTGATTCTCCTCGGTTCGGTTTAGCTACTGCTTTTAGAAAGGTTTATAACGGTGATGGGAATAATTGTGAAGCACTTGTTTGTTGACTTAATTTATTCACATTGCTGTCATAAGACAATATACTACAACGTATTACATAATGCAACTAGGTTCACAACACTGGCACAATATAGCCATAGCTAAGAGGACTGGAGCGATATGTCACTGAAAGCTGGGAAAGAAGCTTTGCTGCGAAAACGATATACCGAGTCGATCGCATTATTGCTGGAATACTGTGATGGGCATCCTAACCGTAAAGCCAAAGACTACATTCAGGCGCAGATGTTGCTGGTGAGTGCGTATCAACGCAGTGGTAGAGCTGATAAGGCGATCGATATTTGTGAGTCGATCGGCAAGAGCAGTAACCCCGAACTTCAGGCATGGGCAACGAAATCACTGGTGACTTTGCAGCAAAAACTGGCTGAAGCACCTGCGGAGCCAGCGCGAGATCATGAGACTAAATCGGTGGTCAAGTCTCAAGCCAACCGTTATCGCAAACGCAACGTCACTTTAACGATCGAACCACGCCGTAAGTTGATGTTCGCTTTAGCCATGCTGTTCACGGTGTTAGCTAACATCGGGATGGTATTTTTGATTTTCTTGTGGATTGCCAGTTTAAATACGTTAGAGGTTAATTCTGCTTGGCTGACTGCGGTTAATATCGCCACTGGTTTCGCGAGTATTCTGCTATTTTTTATGTCACCTTGGCTGATTGAGACGGTGCAGAAACAGATTTATACGACGCAATGGGTGACGCTGGCTGACTTGGACGAGAAATGTCCTGAAGCGGTGGAAATAATTGAGGAGTTTTGTACTAACCGTAATCTCGATATCCCGCGATTGGGATGGATCGAAGATGATCACCCTGTCGCTTTCACCTATGGGATTTTGCCCAATTCGGCGCGGATTGTAGTCAGTCGCGGCTTATTTACGAACCTCGATCGAGATGAAATTGCGGCTGTTTATGCACATCAGCTCGGACAGATCGCTAACTACAGCTTTTCGGTGATTACTTTTGCGTCGATTTTGCCACAGTTGATTTATCTTCTACACGTCAACCTCAGTCGGCTCAGTTTTCAGGCAACTAGGGGGAAGAGTGTCCTGAAGTTTCTAGCGAGGGCGGCTCTGGTTGTGCATCATTCGATCGAATATATCCAATTTTCGATTAGCCGCACTAGTTCCGATCTCAGCGATCATTATGCTGCCCAAGTTACAGGTAATCCCAATGCCATGTCTCGCGCTCTGACTAAAATGGCACGCGGTATTTTGCGCCAAACCCAGTTAGGACAATCACCAGGTCGGATCTTGGAATCTACCAGAGCATTGGGAACGTGCGATTACAAGACCACAACCACAGTGGGAATTGCTTTTGAAGTTTTGTATGCAGGACAGACCGATAAAAATGCTTACAAAGTTTTCTTATGGGAGTTGGCAAATCCTTGGGCAGATTTGCTAGAATTCCGCTCCACGCATTCATTGCTCGGCAGACGGATTCGCAGTCTCACCACCTATTCACAACAGCTAGGCTTAGCCGTAGAGTATGAATTTACTAAACTTCTGAATGAAGCAAAAACGCTGAGTAAGAAGAAACTCTACACAAATTTGAGTCGAGATCTATCGATCGAAACTGCTCCTTATGTCGGTGTAATTCTGGGATACTTCCTATCCAACTTTGTGCTGTTCTGGCTGTATAACTACTGGTTGACGCTGAGCTTATGTACGTTGGGGCTAGGAATTGGATTGATGTTTCAGGGCAGTTTGAGATATCCCAATTATCGTAAAGTTGCCGACACCGATTTGGTCAGCCTGTTGAACGATCCATATGCCAGTACGTTAAAAGGAATGCCCGTGCAGGTTCCTGGCGAGTTGCTGGGTTACGCTGAAGCCAAAGGACATTTGGGCTATGACCTCAAGCTTGAAGATCAAGGCGGCATGATTTATCTCAATTATTTACCCAATTTGAAAATGCTTTACTCTGACCAAAAGTCGATCGTGAAACAGATGGAAGTATTGATGGGTGAGTCGGTCGTGGTAACTGGTTGGTATCGACGCGGCGCATTACCAGTAATCGATCTGTCGAATTTACAGCCGATCTTGTTAGATAAATTAGCAGATAAAAAAGGTGGGATAAAATCGCTCAACAGTTATCATCAACTCTGGAATAACATTGTGAGTTCTTCGATCGTGCTGGCTGGGTTATCGCTTTTGGCTTTGACGACTTTAAGTTAGAGAGTGAGTTAGAGAGAATTAATCAAAAAACTGGAGGAAGGATAGAGGTAAGGTCGATCGAGAGATTTGGGAAAGCTAATGGAGAAACTTGATTGGGTTCGGTGAGAATGAGATGGCTGGTGTAACCTGTGGAGATTGGGTGGCGGAAGATGTGAAGTTGGCGGTTTTTTAGATCTAAGACCCAATAGTCAGCGATGCCAGCTTCGGCATAAAGTTTATCTTTGATCTCGCAGTCATGTTTCAGGGTTAAACTTGCTACTTCTACAATGAGATAGATATCACGAGGACGGGGATGGAGATCGGCATAATCTAAGACTGTACCTCTGACGATCGATAGATCTGGTTCTGGCTCAGAGAAATCGTCTAGCTGGATGGGGTCTTGGGTAAGAATCAGAGCAGTGTTGCCAAGTCGATCGCGCAACTGATTCGCCAACAGGTGTAATGATGTCACATGAGGAGTTCCTTTTGCCGCCATTAGTACAATCTGTCCGTTAATTAGTTCAGTGCGTTCAGTCGGGTTGAGAATGCCCAACTCACTCATATGATGGTAGTCTTGTACTGTCCAACGTTTGAGAAGCTTAGGCTCTATGGTAAGTGTTGAGTTTGTTAGAGTCTCGATCGCTGTCATCGGAGTTTGAAGGTAAAGGGTAAAAGTTTTGATTCGAGTTGTCGTTATATTTATAATATCTCTTCAAACGGCGATCTTTGGAAACCGTAAATTAGTTCAGATGGATTTGCTCACTTGAAACCTGAATTCGCTATTTGTCCTAGTTTATTCGCTCCCGCTTCGGCTCAGGATGGTATCCTTTCACGCCTTCGCATTCCTGGGGGGATACTGACGACACGGCAATGTGAGGCGATCTCACAACTCACCGACCAGTTTGCCGATCGATCTGTGCAAATTACCAATCGCGCCAATATTCAAATTCGGGGGATGCAAACTTGCCTCGATTCTGAAACTCTAAATAACCTCCAAAAACTGGGATTGGCATCATCGATCGAATCAGTAGATGCGATCCGTAATATTATGAGCAGTCCGACCGCAGGGATCGATCGACAGCAACTATTCGATCCTCGTCCACTGGTACGTGAGTGGAATGATTATCTGATCGCTCATCCCAATCTGGCTGTGTTATCGCCAAAGTTCAGTGTTTGTTTTGATGGTGGCGAGTCTGTATCGGTGATCGATCGGCCGAACGATCTTGGTTTGAGCGCAGAGCAGATCGATCGTGAGATTTATTTGCGGCTCTATTTAAGTACTGGAGATCGAGGTGATGCTCCGCATGATGTGGGAGTTTCGATCGCACCCGCTCAAGTCTTAGCAGTTCTAGTTGCTTTGACCGAGGTTTATTGGGATTACACCTGCAAGAATTCCCATCTCAACTCGCAAGCTAAATCTCGTAAGCCTCGTCTGAGAGAGCTTTTAGCCGCTCATGGTGTTGAAGCATATCTTCATGATGTCGAGAACCTTCTTACTTTCCCACTCATGAGATCGCCGAAATCTCTCGAAAATCCCAACAAGAATTCATACAAACATCTCGGCGTTCATGCTCAAGCCCAAATGGGATACTCCTATATTGGCATTGTGATTCCACTTGGGCGATTGGATTCTACTCAGTTCCGTGGATTGGGAAATTTAGCAGAGCAATATGGGAACGGCGAACTACGATTAACGCCTTGGCAAAATGCGATCGTTCCCAATATCCCAAATATTTCACTAGAAATTGTCCAAAAAGGGATTGAGAATTTGGGATTGTCATGGTCAGCTAATCATCCTTACAGTTCGATCGTGGCTTGTTCTGGGATCACAGGTTGTAAATCTTCTGCTACCGATACTCAAGCTCATGCCAAGTCGATCGCCTTATATCTTGAACAATCTCTGGTGATCGATCGACCGATAAATATCCATTTAAGTGGTTGCGATCGATCTTGTGCTCAGCACCAAAAGAGTGATATTGCTTTGCTTGGTGTTACGGTTGATGGCAAAGAAGCTTATCAGATCTACGTTGGCGAAGAGATCGCAGATGTCGGCTCAAAATTTGGGCGATCGCTCAAGCTAGAATGTTCTACCGAGTCATTACCAAACTTAGTCGCACACATGATCGAGATTTATCAGAGTCAACGCATTAGCAACGAGCAGAGCTTTGGAGAATTTGCCAATGAATTTTTTAATGAGATGTCGATCGAAGCATTAGGTAAGAACGTCCATGCTTGATTACATCCGCGATGGTAACGAAATCTATCGTCATTCCTTTGCAATTATCCGTGCCGAAGCCGATTTGTCCATGCTGCCTGCCGATCTAGAACTAGTGGCAGTGCGGTTGATTCATGCCTGTGGTATGACCGATATTGTCGGTGATCTGGCATATTCGATCGATGCTGTAGCCGCAGGACGAGCCGCCTTGATCGATGGTGCGCCAATTTTGTGCGATGCTCAGATGGTGGCAAATGGGGTGACCCGCAAGCGATTACCAGCAAATAATGCCGTAATTTGTACGCTTAACGATCCAGAAGTCCCTTCGATCGCGCAGTCAATTCAAAATACCCGCTCTGCTGCCGCGATCGAACTTTGGCGATCTCAGATTGGTGGAGCAGTAGTATCGATCGGGAATGCCCCGACTGCATTATTTCGGTTGTTGGAACTACTCGATCGAGGTATGCCCAAACCTGCACTTATACTAGGATTTCCCGTCGGGTTTGTGGGGGCTGCCGAATCAAAAGCTGCCCTAGCCGAAAATAGCCGAGGGGTTCCCTTTTTGACCATTCACGGTCGGCGAGGTGGAAGTGCAATGGCAGCCGCAGCCGTGAATGCGTTAGCAATGGAGAGCGAACTATGACCGAACTAAATGTAACTGAGAATAAGGGCAAATTATATGGATTAGGGATTGGGCCAGGCGATCCAGAACTGTTGACGCTCAAAGCCCACCGTATTTTGACATCCGTACCTGTAATTGCCTATCCCACGATGGAAAGTGGCAAAGTTTTAGCACGGGCGATTGTGGCAGATTTTATCCGTCCCGAACAGATTGAAATTCCCATGCCATTACCTTTTAGTGTGGAACGTTCTTCGCAGCCTTACTATGACATCGCCGCCGAGAATATTGCTCAACATCTTGCCGATGGAAGAGATGTCGCGGTCTTATGTGAAGGCGATCCGATGTTGTACGGTTCATTTATGTATATCTTCAATCGCCTCGCCCATCGTTTTGATACTGAAGTTGTACCTGGCATCTCTTCTACGCTTGCGAGTGCGGCGATGCTGGGTGTGCCGCTCACTTATCGCAATGATGTGCTCAGCATTATGCCTGCGACGTTGGATGAGAACACTTTACGCGATCGACTTGCGGTAGCTGATGCGGCGATTATCATCAAATTAGGCAGACACTATGCCAAAGTACGCTCCATTTTAGAGGAATTGGGATTATATTCACGCGCTCTGTATATCGAACGAGCCACGATGCCTAATCAAGTAATTCGATCGATTACCGAGGTCGATCCTGCTGAAGTTCCCTATTGGGCTTTGATTCTGATTCCCAGCCAAACAAACCCGCAGTAGACATGAAATGGGAAAAGCAACTATAGAACCCATTTGGCATCTTACAATAAGGAAAAATGGGTTAAAACATGACATACACAACCGATTTGACCGACAAAGAGTGGGAGATCATAGAACTTCTGTTGCCTCAAAAGAAAAAGACTTGTCCGCCAAAATGGACAAAGCGCGAAATCTTAAATGGCGTATTTTATCAATTGAAGAATGGCTGCAATTGGGATGATCTACCCAAAGACTTACCACCTTACTCAACCGTGTTTTGGCAATACAAGCAATGGCGAAAATCAGGGGCATTAGAAGAAATGCAAACAGCCCTGGGTACTAGAAGACTTTGGTGATTGGCAGCATTATTTTAAGTTGGGGCGATCTTAAACACTCCTAGACAGTAGCAATTCCCATCTGTTACTTTTAGCTCGTCTAATATAAACTGATCGCCCAGTAACTTTAGCA
>JARCMB010000484.1 GCA_030248825.1 Pseudanabaenaceae cyanobacterium MP8IB2.15
CAGCATTTGCTCTATGCCTTATCCTTTACAGAACATCTCATCGATACGGTAGCTGTAGAGGTGGGATGCTATCGCGGCGTGGTTAAGGGTTATGCCTAAAGGTGGCATTATTGCCATGCACGACACCGATCAGATCTGTTTTGCAGGAACCAGAAAAGCTGTGTTTGATGCCTATAAAAATATGGGTTTAGAGCTTTTTGCCCATGTCGATAATCTGACTCTATTACGCAAATAGTTCGTAGATCAGTCTATATCCCAATCAAACTCAATCCAGCATATGTACCCTAGAAAATTTCTGATGCCGATTTACTTAAATCTTCTCGAACTTTCTTCTGGTAGAGGAGTGCAGACCCTATCAAAATTAGATGCATTTTTATTTAATTTCCAAAGAGAAGTTGAGATTAATGCCGATGGGAGCGTTTCGATTTTCTTACCACCCGATCCACACTATATTGGCTATCTATTTAAACTGCATGAACTTCATGTGAGTCAGGCGATTATAAATCTGGTGAAATCGGGTGATGTCGTGGTTGATATTGGCGCAAATGTTGGGTATTTTTCAGCGTATGCTGTTGCCGCAGTGGGGAAGCAGGGCAAAGTTTTTTGTTTAGAGCCTGAGGCAAAGAATTTTAAGTATCTTAAACAAAATTGCGATCAACTCCAAAGTCAGGGATTTGACTGCCAAGCATATCGCATAGCGGCAAGTGCGACGGCGGGTCAAGTAAATTTGAGGGTTCATCAGCTCAGTACTTATCATGCGATCGAAGATGAAAATCATGCATTAGAAGGAGTAGTAAAGATAGAAGTAATTGATACCGTAAGGCTGGATGATTGGGCGGATTCTCAAAATATTTCGCACATCTCTCTATTAAAAATCGATACAGAGGGACATGAGCCAAAAGTGATCGAAGGTGCGAGTCGGCTGTATAAATCTCAGTCGATCGACTACACGATTTTGGAATGTCGTTCTGAGCAAATTGCTAATTATATCGATAATTTTAGTCATGAATTACAACTCCATCAACTAGTTTGGGACGGCAAAAAATGGCATAACTGCACCGCCCAATCGCTCGAACACAGAACCGATTGCTTGCTATCGATTCAGCCAGTTGATCCCGATCTCCTAACCAGAAATACTGAGATCTAACTCTAACTCTAAAGCATAAACAAAGCATAAAGAGAATAATTCAGAATGATTAGAGTTGCCATTGGTATTCCTGTATATAACGGTGAGATATATCTCAAAGAAGCGATCGAAAGCGCAATCGATCAATCTGAATCAGCCGATGAGATTGTCGTCTTTGAGCATGACTCGATCGATCGGAGTCTAGCGATCGCGCAGAGCTTTGAGCCTAAAGTTCGGGTCGTGCATGAAAACTCCTGTATGTCGATCGGAGCAGCTTGGAACGCGATCTATGAGCATAGTAGCTGCGACTATGTGGTGATGCTCCATGCTGATGACTTTCTGGCTCCAGATGCGATTGCCACAATCAAATCCACAATTGCTAGAGATCGCAATATCGATATTATTTTTGGGAGTTGGAGAGTACTTGAGAATGGTAAGGTGATCGAGGGGATTGTCCCTAAGCCACCTGAAACACTCTTGAGAGATTCAGCCTACACCAGAGCCGTGCTCCAAGATGGATATCTTCCCCCTTGCTCTGGGACTTGTATCAGAAGAAGTACAATTGTCAAAAATGGCTTTAGACAAGATTTTGAGGTTGCACTTGATTTTGAATTTTTTATCAGAGCTAGTTGGATAGCTCAGGTCAGTGAAATTGCCACAAACCTAGCTACCTATAGAATCCACCAAGACTCTACCCTACAGAATAAATTAGCCACTGAGAAAATTCGTCGAGATTTATCAAAATGGTGGGATTTATTAGAATCTAAAGAAATCGTAGTACCAGATGAAATCTTGCCAGTCTATCGAGCTTCCCTGTTTAGAAGAATTGTGCATGCATTCTTGCATGATTTGTGGGGATATCAGAGGCAGTCGATCGCGCAATGGCTGAACTTAATGCAAGATGCCATAGATAAATATCCCTGCTTAACTAAATCGGCATTTACTAGTCGCAGTCTAGCTTTATACAAACTCGCTGCACTTGGCAGAGTCGGTTGCGAATCAGCGGCTTTGATTGCCTGGCTGGGGCATAAGTACTGGAATAACCATCCCAAACTTTGACGGGATCGGCAATTTCAGTTAAAGTCAAACAAATAATACCTTTCTCCATTCATCACTGTTTAGCCAAATCCAAGAAATTTGCATGAAGCCCAAGATTGTTTGCTCTATGAAGTATTTAGCGCATAAATCTAAGTCTGCCGCCACCTTATCAGGACTCGTGATGTTTAGCTGGGTGCTCAGTGGCGGAATGCCTCGACCAGTTGAGCCGCCACAGGCGATTTTGGTATTAGGCGGAGCACCAACTCGTGAGAAATTTGCAGCAAAGTTTGCTAAGCAGCATCCTAATTTACCAATCTGGGTATCTTCAGGCAGCCCCGAAGAATATTCCCATTATGTGTTTGACAAAGCTGGAATTCCACGTAGTCGCATTCATCTTGACTATCGCGCTGTCGATACTGTGACCAATTTCACGACTTTAGTGGATGATCTGCAAGCAAAAAATATTAGCAGCCTGTATCTGATTACCTCTGATTACCATATGCCGCGTTCTAGTCTGATTGGCAACATCGTGCTGGGTAGTCGGGGTATTAAGGTTCAATCGATCTCAGTCCCATCGGAATCAGACACAGAAACGGCTGATAAGGCAATTCGTGATGGATTTCGCTCGGTAGTCTGGTTGTTTACTGGCTCTACGCTGAATTAGAATGAGTAAATCTAAATATTTAGAGCATACTAAGTTCTCCAAATATTTAGATTTAAAAAAATATTTAATTATTGTGATGGGCGCTAGAGGACTCGAACCACTGACATTCTCGGTGTAAACGAGACGCTCTACCAACTGAGCTAAGCGCCCTAAACTTGAATTATCTTAGCAGAGACACGATCGATTTGGAAATTTTTTCTAATCTTTCATTTAACCAAACCGATCGAAAAAGTCGGTGTGCGGCAGCTATTAATCTGCTAAACTGAAAAATCTGCATATTAACCCTTATTATCTGATTTACCGAAATCACCAAACAAATACATGGTCAAGTTGAGATTAAAGCGCTTCGGCAAAAAGCGCGAGCCTAGCTACCGCATCATTGCCATCCAAAGTACTACCCGTCGTGATGGTCGTCCGCTCGAAGAACTAGGGCTGTACAACCCACGCACCCACGAAACCAGACTTGAAGTTGAAGCAATTGTGACTCGCCTCAAGCAAGGTGCTCAGCCTACTGATGTCGTTCGCCGAATTTTTGAGAAAGCCAAGATTTTCGATCTACTCAAGGCTTAGCCAACCTGATTTTTGTTTAATTCCTTGAACCCTAATTTAGAAGATCGTGCCTGATTATATTGCTCTGGTTAAATTTTTGATTGAGCCTATGCTAGAACAGCCAGGCTCATTACGAATTGATTGTGAAAAAAATAGCCAGGGCGATCGATTCTTAATTAGAGTTGCTTTCGATCCAACGGATAAAGGTCGAATCTTCGGTCGTGGTGGTCGCACGATTCAGGCAATCCGTACCCTAGTTCAAACTGCTGGACAAAATGTGTCGCAGACAGTTCGGTTCGATGTTTTCGATCCTAATCCTTCTGATAAATCAGATCGATCCGACAGATTGGAGCACTCAGATCGCACACCACCCCGATCCCAAGACAGCTCATCAGACCGCAATCCCGAACAGGTAAAAGCTCCGATTAAAAGTCCAATCAAGCTCAAGCCAAGATCTGATTAATTATCAAGCTAATTAATTCCCACAAACAAGCTGAGTCGGGAAGAAATGGCTGCAACACTGCCCCAAAAATTAAGAGCTATATATGAGTATCAGTGCTGAGATTATTTGCATTGGGACAGAGCTACTGTTAGGGGAAATTCTTAACAGCAATGCTCAATATCTCGCAACTCAGCTTGCTGCTCTCGGTATTTCTCACTTTTACCAAACCGTTGTCGGTGACAACCCCGATCGCATTCAAAAAGTTTTGGCGATCGCGGCGGGACGCTCCAACCTGATCATCACCACAGGTGGACTCGGCCCCACACCTGACGACCTTACCACTGAGACGATTGCCAGTTTTTTTGATGCCCCCCTCACTGAGCGACCAGAAGTCTGGGACGACATCATCCAGAAATTCAAAAGTTTAGGGCGTGAATTAACTGAAAATAATCGCAAGCAAGCCCTCTTGCCCGTAGGTGCAGATATTCTGCCTAATCCAATTGGGTCGGCTCCAGGCATGATCTGGCAGCCGCAGCCAGGTTTACTGATCCTGACTTTCCCTGGGATTCCATCTGAAATGTATGCGATGTGGCAACAGACCGCCATCCCTCTTTTACACGCTAAAGGC
>JARCMB010000110.1 GCA_030248825.1 Pseudanabaenaceae cyanobacterium MP8IB2.15
ATCTTGGGCTAGATTTTGAGCTAGATTTTGATTATGGTGATCGCAGCGGAGTTTATGATTTCCCCCTATGAAACTAATATTTGCCGGAGAAACTGATACTGGTTGTGTCAGGTCAGCAAATCAAGACTCATTTCACATCGATCCTGACGGACGCTACTTTATCGTCGCCGACGGCATGGGTGGACACGCAGGTGGCGAAGAAGCCAGCCGTCTCGCCACCGATGCTATTCACAGCTATTTAGAAAGTGCTTGGAGCGAAGCACAATCACCACATCAGCTACTCCAGCAAGCCATTTACAAAGCGAATCAAGCGATTATTTCCGATCAAAATGCCAACCCGATTCGTGGCGATATGGGGACAACGATCGTGATCGTGATCTTTAAAGAAAGCCAGACTTGGTTTTGTCACATCGGTGATTCGCGGCTATATCGACTGCGTGGTTCCAAGCTAGAGCAAATCAGTGAAGATCATACTTGGATTGCTAAAGCCATTCAAGACGGAACCGTGGATGCTGAATCTGCGCGGAGTCATCCTTGGCGGCACATGTTGGTACAATGCTTAGGCAGAGAGGATATCAAGGCAATTAGTGCCGAAGAAATTGATGTCCAACCAGGCGATCGACTGTTAATTTGTACCGATGGCTTGACCGAAGAACTCAGCAACGATCGAATTGCCCGGGAACTCAAAAATATCCGCTCTTGCCCCCAAGCAGCTCGTGCTCTGGTCGAAGCTGCCAAGGCTCACGGTGGCAGAGATAACATTACAGTGGTAATTATTGCCAACGAATTGAATAGCTAGCCACGTAACCCCATGTCGAATTTGTGGATTCAAGGTGGTAGTCGGAGTAGGAAGAGCGATCGAGCTGTGGAAGAATTTTGTTTCTGGGCAGAAACAGAGCTAGCATTCGATCGAAATCCTCAAGCAGCATCGCAGTCGGTGTTGGTGCTGTCGATCGATGCCGAACAAAGACAGTTGCTGAACGATCGATTCAGTCAAGCCACCCAAGGAAAGTATCCCGTTACGGCGGCTACACCAATCAGTTTTTTCCGCGATCAAGTATTGCTATTCTGGCCTTTACTAGTGCGCTTGCTGAAGTTTAAGGCGCAGTTCCCGATTATGTTGAGGGTGGAAAATGAGCAGGAAATTGCCTCGGAAGTTTGGGCTGAGGCAATCCGCAGTGGGGCTTTACGCATGGAAGGGGTGGGGATCGATCGACTGGTGCGCCGATTGTTAGACTTATTTCTGCTAGCGGCAAATGCGGGTAAATCGATCCAAGATGTACCTGAAATTCTCGGTCGGGGGATTGTCGGAATGAAAGAGTCGGGAGAATTGCTTCCTGCAATTGCCACTGCACTGACCGATTGGCGCACGTATTGCTGGGAACATGGTTTGCTGACTTACGGCATCATCACTGAGTTGTTTGGGCGTTATTTACTGCCAAATCCTTATTACCAAACCAAGTTGAAGCAGCGTTATCGCTATGTAATTGCCGATGATGTCGATGAGTTTCCTGCAATTGCCCGCCACCTTTGTACAACCTTGCTAGATAGTGGGGCAAAAGGTGTGTTTAGCTTCAATCCTCAGGGTTCGGCACGACTGGGATTGGGAGCCGATCCCGATTACTGGAGCGAGATCTCGGCAAGGTGTGAATTAGTAAATCTACCGCCTGTGACTGGGACTTTGGGCGAACAGGCAACCACCAACGTACTCAATCTGGCGTTAGATGTGAGCGATCTGGGGAATTTTTCCTTCGATCGAAATGAACCAATCGCAGGTTTCGGATCGATCGAAACGATTTCACGGGCAAAGCTCCTACGGTCGGTGGCAGATATAATTTCTGATTCGATCGGCTCAGGCAAAATTCAAAGTCATGAAATCGCGATTATTGTGCCTGGTTTAGACAACATCGCCAGCTATTCTTTGAGTGAAATTCTGCGTAAAAAAAATATATCGGCGTTACCGCTTCATGTTCAGCGTCCCTTGTCAGAATTTGCTCAAGTGCGCGCCCTTCTGACTTTACTGGCGTTGGTCTATCCTCATCTGGGTAACCTCCTGAGTCGCGATCGAGTTGCGGAAATGCTAGTCGTACTTAGTTCATCGATCGATCCAGTTCGAGCTGGAATCCTCGCCGATCATTGCTTTGCACCTCATCAGGATCGACCAAAACTGCTTGCCAGTGAAATATACAGCCAGTGGAATCGCCTTGGCTTTGAGGTCAGCGAAGCCTACGAAAAACTCCGACAATGGATCGAACAGCAGCCCCAAAATCTTACCCCCCTATTACTTTTAGATCGGGCGATCCAGAAATTTCTTCCACCTGGATCGCTGAGTTTCGATCGACTTGCGGCCCTCCAAGAATTAATCGAAACCGCCCAGCACTACTGGCAGGTTAGCTATCGCCTCGATCGACCAGATGCCGAAATCGTTGGACGGTTTATTCACCTGATCGGACAGGGTATCGTTACAGCTAATCCATACCCACCTAGAGATCTAGCCGCCAACTCTCCCGATCGAAGCGTGACCTTAGCAAATATCTATCAGTATCGGATGGCACGTGGACATCATCGCTGGCAGTTCTGGTTCGATGCCAGTTCGCCTCTGTGGCAAAGCGGTGGGACTACGGCTCTATTCGCCGCACCCTTGTTTCTGCAAAACTGGAACGGGCAAACTTGGACAATTCAGGATGAAAATCTGGCGGATCAGAAACGCTTAGAGCATCTATTACGCGATTTGCTCGATCGAACTGACGAAATGGTTTTCCTCTGTTACAGCGAACTCGGCACCAATGGTCAACTCCAAACTGGGCCACTACTGCCACTAACCGAGATCTCCACCCCTTACGCTATGCTGGAACTAGAACTGTGACATCCTCCCAACACTGACCTGAGTACAGGTACAGTGTGGGCTTCCAAGAATCACTTCTTGGTTTTTCTGGTTTTTCC
>JARCMB010000485.1 GCA_030248825.1 Pseudanabaenaceae cyanobacterium MP8IB2.15
CGTCCATATTCCCGCCAAACTGCGGCCTATCCTGCTCCGTGGACAAAGGAACACAAGTTCTGGCCGACAGTGGGAAGAATTGATAATGCCTATGGGGATCGAAATTTTGTCTGTTCTTGCTTACCAATGGAAGCGTATAGCTAATCGCTACTTTTACAGATCGCGGTAAACTTCGCGGCGATGCCGCACGTAATGAATCAAAATGCTTTTATCGTGGACATCTATTTCATAAATTATGCGGTAATCTCCTACACGATTTCGATAAAGGTCTTCTGTGCCTTTCAGCTTAAGAGATTGGCTAGGTAGAGGCTCATTTGCTAATTCTTGAATACGAGCGAGAATACGATCGCAATTTTCGGAAGAAAATTTACGCAGATCTTTCTCTACTGATGGCTGAAAGTTGATTTTATAGGGTTCCATTTGTATTTAGCCTTTTTTTGATCTCAGCTAAATCGATTGCCTGTTCCGATCTCCTCTCTGCCACGATTGCTAAGTCATGAATGTCTTCTAACATTTGCTCGTATTGTTCAATACTTAGGATCGCTGCTGTTTTATTGCCGTTGGTATCTATAATATATTGCACTTGTGTGGTGGACATAAAGCTTACTCTACTGGCTTCGGGAGCGATTATGGATTGTACTTCTTATGTTAACGCATGGATGTTGTGAGAAGAGGCATCGTTAGGAGAGATCTGAAAATTATGAAGAAAGCAATTAAAATGCTTTTTATAGTTGGAGGTCTAAGTTCTGTCGCATATCCTGAATATTGGATTATCGATGGTTTTTCATTAAGTTCAGATGAGACAGCAAAATAAACTTCTCGACTGAGACTTGCAAGAAGTGAGCTATTGGAATGTTGTTATCAGATCCAGCACCTCTGAGGATATTCTGGCAGCCATTACCAGCTAGCGCATGAAGTTAATGATTGATGAAACCGACCTGATTTAAATCGATCGAGCTATCCACAGAGATATTAAGCTTAAGATAGATCGACTTTGTTTAAGATCTGGAGCTTAATTAATGCCTTACTTTTGGTTTAAATCCTTTCATATTATTGGCGTGGTCGTTTGGTTTGCAGGACTGTTTTATCTGGTGCGGCTATTTATCTACCATACCGAAGCAAACGAACAGCCAGAGCCAGCCCGCACAATTTTGCAAAATCAATACAAGATCATGGAAACGCGACTTTACCATATCATCACCACACCTGGGATGTTAGTCGCCGTGGCAATGGCGGTTTGTTTATTGACTACAGAGCCAGAAGTCCTGAAAGACTTTTGGATGCAGACTAAACTCTCGTTGGTAGCTGTGTTGTTGGGGTATCACTATTACTGCGGTCGCTTACTCAAGCAACTTCATACAGGGAAATTTACTTGGAGTGGACAGCAGTTGCGTGTGCTGAATGAAGCCCCAACTGTGCTTTTACTGATAATTGTGTTGCTAGCAGTATTTAAAAATAGCTTACCTCTAGACATCACAACAGCAGGGATTTTAGGGGCGATCGTGGCGATGGCGGCGGCAATCCAACTCTATGCCAAGAAACGTCGTCAGGATAAAGAAAGATTGTCGATCGAAACACTGGGAGAGAAAGTCGCCTAGATTAATTTTTGCCTTTTGATATCTTGGCGGATTTAAACAGCGCGATCGACTAGCAACGTCAGGATATCTTGGTCAAATTTCGATCGCTAGAACGAATGCTGGAACAGCGTATTTAGGTATACCTTGGCTGCACTGCGGTAGCTGCGGGATGACGTAGCGGTTTCACAGTTGCCATTTTGCAGCAAAAACAAAGATAAAGCTGCGGCAAACACTCGATCTTGATCCCAGTCAGGATGTGATTCTAGATAGCCTTTCAAAGTTTCGTGCAGTTCTTCTGGAATTTCAGCCAATATGCTAACAGTTGCATTCATGATGTTGCTCACTCTTTCGTAAATTCCGTCATGTAGTGTCGTGGGTTCTCATTTTGTGGCTAAAGAAATGCCTTGTCAACGCGATCGAAGCGGTCTAACTTTCGATTTTAAGGGGGACTTGACACTCAATAATCATGTTTTTAGTAAGATTTGGTTTACATTTCTTCATAAACCATAATTTTGAACCAATTTCCCCAGCTTTTCGATCGTAATTCGCTTAACCCTATATCCCATCAGACAGGAGACATTTTTAGATCGACAGTAGCCTGTGGAAAACTTTTTAAAACCTGTGGAAAACCCCACCTTATCTGTGGAAATCGCTGTGGAAAAAATTTATGAGCTGTTCGTCAAAAAAACTTTTTAAATTAGTTCTATTATTAAGTTTTGTAAATTATCTTGATCGAAGAATCTTGGCATAATTAGGTTGTATTCATTACTCCATATAGCTTTGATGCTTTGCCCCCCTCAATCCGATTAGCTGGGGCAGAATTGCGATAATTTTGCGTGAAAATTAAGCTCTAAATTGATAAACTAAACCTAAAAATCACTGCCTGAGAGGACTCTCGGACAGCTTAGCTAATTAAATAATTAGATTAATCACCAGACAAGCTAGTAATTAAATTATTAACTGGGGTGCAAGGATTCGAACCTCGGAATGGCTGGACCAAAACCAGCTGCCTTACCACTTGGCGACACCCCAACATTTGACCTCTGTTAATATAGCAAAAAACTTCCTTACTTTGACAATTTCTTGAGAATCGATCGAAAAAAAAGTTGATACTTCTCTGAGACGCACTTCAAGCAACACTTTTGCACCAACAATGAAACACCTGAAGAACAAGCTTAAGCTTTTGCTATTCAGCAGTATATCGATCGCTCTACCTTTTTTGCTCGTAGAGTTTGGCATGGTCGTACTGGAACCTTGGCTGCCAATGGGCATGTTCCAGTACGACGCCGATCTGGGATTTCGGGTGAGATCGCACACAAATGTCTGGGGCAAAGAAACCAATAATTTCGGCTTTAACGATCGAGACTATGAATTAGTTAGAAAAGCTGGCACATATCGCATCCTTGTGATTGGCGATTCGTATAACTGGGCAGGCGGTAGACCAAAAAATTACGTCACCATGCTGCGCCGCAAATTCAATCACCATTACGGTGTCGGTAAAGTTGAAGTGATCAATGCTGGTTATCCCAATACCCAAACAGCGCAACAGCTAGCACTGTTAAAAAAATATGCCCTGCAATATAATCCCGACATGGTGGTGCTGGGCTTTTACACTGGCAATGATTACCTTGAAGGCGATCCACACATTAAGCGGATCGTGGTCAATGACTCGTACATCAACTTGGCACGCGATCGAGAAACCACCTTTTTCGGATATCCCGTGATTCCGCAGTCTCGTCTGATTACTTTTGTGCAGCAGAAATATAAAGCCCTGACTGAGGCTTATCTGCGCGGTAGCGATGGCATCTTAACCGAAACTGCGTATCAGCAAGTTATATTCGATCGAATGGATGTGACGAGCCTGAAATCATCCCAAGCTGGTAAATACAACCAGAACTTTAGCTATATTCTCGATAGCCTAGCTGAAATGTCTCAGCTCTTGCAGTCCCAAAATATCAAGTTTATGACTGTAGTTATTCCCGATGAATATCAAGTGAATGAACCGTTGAGAAATAGGGTTTTGGCAAGATTCGATCGACACCCCCAAGATTACGATCTAGAATTGCCCCAAAAGCTCGTGCTCGATCGACTGAATGTCCTCAATGTCGCATACCTAGATTTGCTGGATAAATTTAGGGCTAACGGCAAATATCAGTCTCTGTATAAGTTGCGTGACACACACTGGAATGAAGATGGCAATAAGTTAGCAGCAGATTTATTGTTTAGCTATTTACTACCTAAAATCGATCGAGCCATTACAAAATTAAGCCATCCTAAAACTTAAGCAGGATCGACGCGCTATATTTGATAGGCTGACGAAACATGAAATCTGACAATATTTTAGTTTGCGATAAGGACATTAAGGAATGCTATCTCTCCCTTCCGACAAAGCATGGCATACAATCCAGCCAGCAGAAGCGATCGAGCTTTTGCAAACAGATTTAACTAGAGGATTAAGCTCTCAGCAAGTCGAAGAACGTCAAGCAGCCTATGGGCGAAATGAGCTGGTCAGTAAAGAAGGTCGGGGCAATCTCAGGATTTTCATCGACCAGTTCACCAATATCATGCTGGTGATGCTGATGGCGGTAGCGCTGGTATCTGGGGTGCTGGCGGTGCAGCAGAACGAGTTCCCTAAAGATGCAATCGCGATTATGGTGATCGTGATGCTCAACGGTGTTTTGGGCTATGTCCAAGAAAGCCGCGCCGAAAAAGCCCTAGCAGCATTAAAAGAACTTTCTTCCCCCAACGTGCGCGTAGTTCGTAATGGCAAAATTGAAGAAATCCCATCAGGCGAGCTTGTTCCAGGTGATATCGCTTTTATCGAAGCAGGGGTACAGATTTCCGCCGATGGTCGCTTGCTCGAAACCGCAAATCTCAAGATCCGAGAAGCAGCACTCACAGGCGAGGCTCAGGCAGTAGATAAAGCTGCTAACGTTGTCGTGGCCCAAGAAGAATCGATCGCCGATCGAGAAAACATGGCATTTCAAGGCACAGAAGTAATCCAAGGGCGCGGCACACTGTTGATCACCTCGACCGCAATGACAACAGAGCTAGGGCGAATTGCCTCGATGCTAGAGAATGTCGAAACCGAACCAACACCTCTCCAGCAACGCATGAGTCATTTAGGAAATGTCTTGGTCGGCGGGGCATTGGTATTAGTGGCAATCGTCGTGGGGATTGGCTTGCTGCGCGGCGGCAAACTCACTGAGTTACTCAATACATCGCTCAGTATGGCTGTGGCTGTAGTACCTGAAGGTTTACCCGCTGTGATCACCGTTACCTTAGCACTAGGTACGCAACGCATGGTGAAGCGTCATGCCCTAATTCGCAAGCTACCTGCGGTCGAGACTTTGGGTTCAGTCACGACAATTTGTTCCGACAAGACAGGAACTCTGACTCAAAACAAGATGATCGTCGAAACGGTCTATACATCGCAGTATGTCACCCAAATTAGTGGCAAAGGCTATGAACCGAAAGGCGAGTTTACGATCAGCCGCAATACAACCGATCAGATGCGAACCGATCTAAAGGTGAGTGAGGCCCCAGAAGTAAATTCTTTGCTAACTGCCTGTATTGTCTGTAACGATTCCCATCTCCAACAAAATGATGCGGGTGAATGGATGATCATTGGCGATCCCACCGAAGGGGCGTTGCTCACGGCGGCGGAAAAAGCAGGATTAGAAACAGCCGTCCTGAATGTTAATTTACTGCGTGTGGCTGAGGTGCCTTTTACTTCGGAGCGTAAACGTATGAGTGTGGTGTGTCAGTCGTCAGAACTTAATTCCCACACCATATTTACCAAAGGTTCGCCCGAATTAGTTTTAGCTTGTTGCGATCGAATTCAAATTGACGATCGGGCTGTGCCAATTACCGAAGATCATCGTCATGCGGTACTGGCTCAAAATGACAAGCTAGCGGTGAATGGGATTCGCGTCCTCGGTTTTGCCACCAGTCAGATCGAAACTTTGCCCGAACTAAATGCCATCGAATCACTTGAAACCAATCTTGTCTGGCTCGGTCTCGTGGGGATGCGTGATGCGCCGCGTGCCGAAGTTGCCGATGCTGTAGAAGTTTGTCGTCGAGCAGGTATTCGTCCTGTAATGATTACTGGCGACCATCAACTCACTGCCAAAGCGATCGCCCTAGATTTGGGCATTACCAAAGAGCAAGATCGGGTGGTGACGGGGCAAGAACTCGAAAGAATGACCGATAGCGATCTTGATGATATTTCTGGTAGCACCAGTGTCTATGCTAGGGTCGCACCCGAACACAAGTTACGCATTGTCCAGTCACTCCAACGTAAGGGTGAGTTTGTGGCGATGACTGGTGATGGCGTGAACGATGCCCCCGCGCTCAAGCAAGCCAATATTGGGATCGCGATGGGAATTACTGGGACAGATGTATCGAAAGAAGCCAGTGATATGGTGTTGCTCGATGACAACTTTGCCACAATCGTTGCCGCAACCGAAGAAGGACGAGTGGTTTATACCAATATTCGCCGCTTCATCAAATACATCCTCGGCAGTAACATCGGTGAGGTGATCACGATCGCCGCTGCTCCGTTGCTTGGTCTGCCCGATGTCCCGCTCACGCCACTCCAAATTTTGTGGATGAACTTGGTGACTGATGGTTTACCTGCTCTAGCCTTGGCAGTCGAGCCACCCGAACCAGATATTATGGAGCGTCCGCCCTACAATCCGAAAGAAAGCATCTTTGCCAGAGGCTTAGGTTCTTACATGATCAGAATTGGCATCGTGTTTGGGGCTTTGACGATTGTGCTGATGCAACTATCCTACAATTCCCCTGATGCCACATGGAATGAACATTGGAAGACGATCGTCTTCACGACGCTCTGCCTCGCTCAGATGGGACATGCTTTAGCTGTACGCTCTGACCACAGGTTGCTAGTCGAAATCAATCCTTTCTCAAATCCTTTTCTGCTGGGTGCTGTCGTAATGACGACTTTTCTCCAAATGGTACTGTTGTATGTCGAACCAATCAGTAAATTCTTTGGTACAGTTCCACTGACAATGCCAGAATTATCTGTTTGCTTTGGGTTTAGTGCCTTGATGTTGATCTGGATTGAGGGCGAAAAGCTAGTAATTCGTTGGTATATGGCTAGACAGCAATCTAAGTAATCTCTGCTCCCAGCCCCC
>JARCMB010000111.1 GCA_030248825.1 Pseudanabaenaceae cyanobacterium MP8IB2.15
ACCGTATGTAGTGATTTTATGTCGCCACCAGAATTAGCAGAAGCCAGCTCTGTCCTCAGCCGACTCACAGAAATTCAGTTCTTGCCTTGGGGTGGTTATGCTCAAGCAGAGCGGCAACGTGTCGCCATTACCCGTGCTGACTTGCCCCTAGAGCAAGACATGGTAGAACTTGCTGCCGTTAATATTGCTGGTAATTTCTTATTCGATACCGCCAGTCATCGAGACTTTCTCGGTTCGTTGCTCGGTACAGGAATTGAGCGACACAAAGTTGGAGACATCATCGTTCTAGGTGAAAAAGGCGCACAGGCGATCCTCGTCCCCGAACTGGTGGAATACCTAGAAATGCACTTAACTCAAGTCCGAACTGTGCCTGTTAAAACCCGCCGCATTGCCATTACCGATTTAAAAATCCGCTTACCCCAGCAAAAAGAACTTTATACAGTTGAGGCATCATTACGGCTCGATGCGATCGCCTCCGCAGGTTTTGGCATGTCCCGCAGCAAAATGGTGGACTTAATTGATGGTGATGATGTACGGGTAAATTGGAAAAGCATTACCCAAGCCAGCTACCAACTCAAAGCAGGAGATTTAATTGCGATTCGAGGCAAAGGCAGACTCACGGTCGGAGAAATCGCCGTCACAAAAAAAAGCCGCTACCGCATACAATTAACCAAATTTGTTTAACCAAAATGTCGATCGAGAGCTTGCTTGCTAGACATGAAGTAAAAAAGGCAGTAACAAGAACCAAAATGTCTAAGTTTGAATTCTTTTTTGTGATCACTGCCGTAATCTTTGCCAGTGCGGGTCAACTGCTACTAAAAAAAGGCGCAGAACTACTATCTTTTAAATCAGCGATCGACCTATTACAGAATTTTTACCTATGGGCTGGTCTATCTTTGTATGTGATGGCAACTGGTTTGTGGGTACTTGCACTTAGAAACACCCCACTCTCTCGTGTCTACCCTTTTACACTTTTAATCTATATATTAGTAATCGCTGGCTCGACCTTAATACTTGGCGAAAAACTTAGTTTTAACTATTTTGTAGGTATGGGTCTAGTGCTAGCTGGCTTGGTCATGATCGTCAAATTTTCCTGATTCTTGCTCTTGATCCTGATCCTAATAGGAATGAAATTATGAGTCAATTATTTTTATGGCTATTTATATCAATCTGTATTGGGATATTAGGTTGGGGAATGTTGCGCCCAGATCGGATTTATCAATATCCCTTCTACATGGCGGCGATCTTTCTATCTTTTATGGTGCCCCAAGCGTTTGCGCTGATTGAAAATCCTGGTGCGGCAAAACTCGAAGCCATAGACCGAGTGATGTTGATGTGTTGCCTATGTTCATTTATGTGCTGGATGGGATATCAGTTAAAACCAAACGTGGGTTTTTTAAACAAAATCGATATTCCGATTGATGAGCATAAATTGTTTAAAGCTGGTGTCGTGATGACGATATTCTGCTACTTAATCCGAGGCGCTTATGCCTCAGCAATTCGACTGGCTTCAATAGGTGGTGGTGCTTGGTCAGGCCCCGTGACAATTCTGGCTTTCTTTTACTCGGTGATTAATATTGCATTTGCAATCTGTTTAATCCATGCAGTTAAGTATCCAAATTTCAGGAATATTCTAGTTGCTATTATTTCATCTTATCCAGTTCTAGAGTTTGCCTTCGGTGGTGGACGGAGACAGGTGATCGTCAGTCTAATTTTGACGATCGGACTTGCTTTTTTCTACATACGTCGCTATCTCCCACCACGCTTACTATCGCTTACAGCTATTGTTGGTAGTGCTTATTTGATTCCTTTAGTTGGGCAAGAGCGTGGTGTATTTTGGGCAAAGTTGTTCTCTTTGCAATTCGATCAAATTAGCTGGAGCAAAGGTCTCGACTATACGCTAGGCGGAGATATCTTAGAGTTAAGAAATGCCGCGATTTTGATGGATGCAGCGGAATATACGGGACAGTATAGTTTTGGCACAGGTTACTGGGATTATTTTGTGTTCAGGTTTGTGCCAGGACAAATTCTCGGTAATGATTTCAAGGATTCTTTACTGTTTAACCTTATAGATCGGACAAAATTAGAGTCTTTTGATTACAGTATTCCTGGTGGCACAACTCCAACTGGGATTGGGGATAGCTTTTTAGAATTTAGTTACTTTGGTTGTTTATTCTTCTTGTTTCAGGCTTTTTTGTTTAAGCATATTTGGCTTGCCGCAATTGAGCGCAAAAATCTTGCCAATCAGGTTTTTTATGTCGGTTTATTAGCAAACGTGTCGCTCAATATTACCCACTCCACCGCTTCGTTTTTCGCAGATACCTTCTTCCAATTTGTGTTTTTGGGTGCGGCACTGTTTTATGCTAGGGCTAAACCTGAGCAACTTGAACATGGTGAATTAGTTACGTCAAGCGGTATAACTAAGGCTAAGTAGTCGGATGAAATCAACAAAATCAACATGATCAAAAATTATCTGGGGGAATTGAGACTGGTCGATCGAGTTAGTTATATCCGCGAACTTTGTCTGAATCAACGGGTTTTGCATCTTGGGGCAACTGATGCGCCTGATACACAAGAGTCTTTTGCCACTGGTAGATGGCTGCACTCTCATCTCGATCGAGATGCCTCACACTTAGTTGGGATGGACATTAATACCGAAATGATTCAGTGGTTGTCCACTCAGGGGGTGAAGAATATCAAGTACGGCAACATTGAAAATATCGAAGACTATCCCAAAGAAGAGTTTGATGTTGTGATTGCAGGCGAAATTCTTGAACATTTGAGTAATCCTGGTAAAGCCCTTGATAGTTTGAGTCAGATTGTGCAACCGTTTACCAAGTTAGTAATTACGGTGCCTAATGCTTATTCACTCAAAGGATTTTGCCGCGCTTTGCTGAAGTATGAGCTAATTCATCCCGACCACACCCTGCACCACTCGCCTTATACGCTGAAGGCATTGCTGGCAAGGCATCAGTTTCACGTCCAGTCTCAATTTAGCTTTGTGAATGGCGGTACTGGGGCAGTGGCAAATGTGGCAAATCTACTCTTACGCTTCAATCCGCAGTTAGCAGAAGGGATTGGCTTTATTTGTAGGTTGAGCGATTCAGAATCTGGGCAGTCTGCCCCATGAAGATTGCGGCATTGACATCGGTATCTGGACCTTATATTGTGGCGCGTTATTCGGCTTTGGCGATCGAATTTCCCCAACACAAACTTTATTTACTAGAACTGGGAAGTGTTTCGGCAATCTATCAGTGGCGATCGAATTTCACAGATTTACCTTATCAGTCGATCGTCCTGTCTGAACTTCCTGCCGAGGAGCAATCGTTGACTCAGTTATGGTCAGGATTATCGAAGGCTTTGGCACAGATTCAGCCTGACGTGTTGGTGATCTGTGGTTATGGTGTGCCTGGGATGCTGCCTGGGTTGTTGTGGAGTCTTTGGCATCGGAAACCTGCGGTTTTGCTGTCTGACACCAAAGCCGATGATGCGCCTCGATCGAGTTGGAAAGAAGCTCTGAAAGGCACGATCGTCCGTAGTTACCGCGCGGCTCTGGTGGCAGGAGAACTGCATAAACAGTATTTAATTTCGTTGGGAATGCCTGAAGCAGCAATCTGGTTGGGCTATGACGTAGTTGACAATCAAATTTTTCATCCCGATCGAATTCGGCATTTACCCAGACCTTTAGGACTAGAACGCCCCTATTTTCTCTCGATCGCCCGTTTTGTGCCAAAGAAAAACTTGATGACGCTGATCTCTGCCTATGCTGCTTATCGGGGTAAGGCTGGCGATCGGGCTTGGGACCTGGTGCTATGTGGCGAGGGTAAGTTGCGACCTCAGATCGAAGCGTTAATTACTCAAGCTCAACTGGAATCTCATGTCCGTCTACCTGGATTTTTGCAACAAGAAGATCTCTTGCCCTACTTTGCCCATGCGGGTTGTTTTGTCCATGCCAGTATTCAAGAAGAATGGGGACTGGTGGTGAATGAGGCAATGGCGGCGGGTTTACCGATATTGCTTTCGGAACGTTGTGGTTGCTTTAAAGAACTAACGATCGAAGGCGTTAATGGGTTTGGCTTCGATCCTGAAAACATCTCTCAACTGACTGAGTTGATGCTAAAAATTAGTTCAGGTGATCTCGATCTCGTGTCGATCGGGCAAGCCGCTCTAGCGCAAATCCAGAAATTTTCGCCCGATCTGTTTGCCACAGGACTGATGCAAGCGATCGACCATGCCACAAGGTCAAAGCAAACATGAAACTATTAATCGTGATCCCCGCACTGGGAGCAACATATGGCGGGACTTCGACTTATGCGATCGAGTTGGCACAGGCTCTGGGGATGCAGGGTATCAGTGTCGATCTAGTCGCAACGAATGCTGATACGGACAAACGGCTGGATGTGCCGCTTTATACTTGGATCGAACAAAAATCCTATCGCGTCCAATACTTTCCTTACTGGGGCTGGGGTGACTACAAATTTAGCTGGTCAATGGCGCAATGGCTATTTGCTCATGTGGCTGACTACGATCTAGTCCACACTAACGCAATTTTTTCGATCCCGATCTTGCCTGCTTACTGGGCTTGCCAGCGACATCGCATTCCCTACGCGATCACACCGCATGGAATGTTGGAACCTTGGGCGCTATCTTACAAAGCAGGGAAAAAACGACTTTATTACAACTGGTTGGAAAAACCCGCGATCATCAAAGCCGCCGCGCTTCAGATGCTGGCAACCACCGAAGCCGAACAGGTAAAAACTCTGGGATTGCCGACCCCATTGGTGGTAATTCCAAATGGTGTGCCCGATCGAGACTTTCAGACCCGCCCCGATCCCGAATTGTTCTACCAAAGGTTTCCCCACACCCGCAACAAGACGCTAATTTTATTTCTCGGTCGGATCGATCCGAAAAAAGGGCTGGATTTATTGGCGATCGCCTTTGCTCAAGCCCTTGCCAAATTTCCGCAAACACATTTGATTGTGGCGGGTCCAGATAATATTGGGTTTCTGCCCACTGCTACTAATTATTTTGAACAAGCAGGCTGTTTGGGATCGGTAACTTTTACAGGCATGTTGAAAGGCGATCTCAAATTTTCGGCTTTAGCTGCGGCAAGTCTTTTCGTTGCGCCATCATATTCCGAGGGTTTCAGTATGTCGATCTTGGAAGGCATGGCATCGGGATTGCCCTGTGTGATCACGACTGCATGTAATTTTCCTGAAGCGTCGATCGATGATGCTGCTCATGTTGTCGATCCAGACAGCGATCGAATCGCCGCCGCCTTAATCCAGTGCTTACAAGATCCCAAAGCGGCAAAAGCAATGGGAGAGCGAGCGCGTCAACTCGTCTTAACCCAATATACTTGGGAGCGGATTGCCGCTAAACTGATTGAGTTATATCAAACCATTCTTGCCCAAGCTTCTTCATGCTAGAACAGTTAACCCCGTTAATTCTGACGTTTAACGAAGAGGCGAATATCGATCGAACTCTAGCGCAACTGACTTGGGCAAAACAGATTATATCGATCGACAGCTTTAGTCGCGATCGCACTCTGGAAATCCTCCAATCTTACCCACAAGTCAAAGTCTTTCAACGCCAATTTGACAACCACACGGCTCAGTGGAACTACGGCTTAGAGCAGGTCAAAACCGAGTGGGTACTATCCCTAGATGCCGACTATTGGCTGACCGACGAACTGATCGCTGAAATCAAGCAACTATCGCCAGATTCGATCGTTAACGGTTATTTCGCCAAATTCAAATACTGTGTGCGGGGTAAACCATTACGAGGCACACTTTTACCACCTCGCCAAGTCCTATTTCGCCACAATCAAGCCATTTACACTGACGACGGACATACGCAACTGCT
>JARCMB010000486.1 GCA_030248825.1 Pseudanabaenaceae cyanobacterium MP8IB2.15
GATGGTTTTTTAGAATGAAAATTCCAAATAAATTCTGGCTCTTAATTTCTAACTGCTGCCTCTTGGCTTCACTCTCAGGATGTCAAGGGACAT
This sequence comes from Pseudanabaenaceae cyanobacterium MP8IB2.15, assembly GCA_030248825.1. Lineage (GTDB taxonomy): Bacteria > Cyanobacteriota > Cyanobacteriia > Pseudanabaenales > Pseudanabaenaceae > JARCMB01. Next base: position 94 of record JARCMB010000486.1, read on the forward strand.
CGATCGGAGATATGGTGGAAGGAGCCGTCGCACCGAGGACATCCCAAAGCCCCAGCAGTAATGGAAAGCTGACAGCTACCGAACCCAGCAAACCTCTACCGACTATTACGGCCAGCCCCACTCCAAATATTGTTACGTTACCAAGTCCGACTGCAAATCCCACTCCAAATATTGCCGCGTTACCTAGCCCGACTGCAAATCCCACTGAATTTATCGGACAGTTTAGCGATCTTGAGACAGTCCCCGATCCATTGCGTCCCCTGATTCAGGATCTAAATAAGCTAGCTGTGCTCAGTCCCAAACAGGGAAATCTATTTGAACCGAATGTACCTGTTTCGCGTCGAGAGTTTGCGCGTTGGTTAGTCGCAGCCAACAATCGGATCTACAAAAATCGTCCCGCCCGCCAGATTCGGCTCTCGCAGTCAGCTTCAGACAATACGACTTTTACTGACATCCCACGTAACGATCCTGATTTTGGTAGCATTCAGGGATTGGCAAATGCAGGTTTGATTGGACAACCTGCCAATAAACTATTCCGTCCCGATGCCACTTTAACTCGTGAGGATATGCTGCTATGGAAAGTGCCATTGGATTTGCGCGCTCCTTTACCCGTTGGAAGTGTGGATGCGGTCAAACAGGCGTGGGGATTTCAGGATAGCGATCGAATCTCACCGCCTGCCTTACGCGCATCGATCGCGGATGCTCAAGCGGGTGACTTGGCTAATATCCGTCGCAGTTTTGGCTACACCACTCTATTTCAACCACAAAAGCCTGTGAGTCGTGCCGAAGCCGCCGCCGCGCTCTGGTATTTTGGGACTCAAACTGATGGACTCTCGGCTCAAAGTGCTCTAGAAATTGAGCAAACCACAAATCAACCTGAAACTGCCGCACCTCAGCCGAAAACCTCTCCCATATCTCCACCAACTACTAATTAAGATTTAGTACCATCAATTATTTGCGTTGATTTAGCATCTCCATTGCCATTGCCAGACTTAGCTTCATCCGATTAAAGGCATCAGCGAGAATACCTATTTCATCATGGGAGGTTTGCTGGAAATCTGCTTCTAATTTGCCAGTACTGACATCATGCGCGACTGTCGCCATACGGATAAGAGGCTTGATTACAGCAATTCGTAATAGAAGGTTGATTAATAGAATTGTGACTGCAAAAATTCCGCAAACAGTCAACATGATAAATAGCAAAGCTTGGCGTGCCGCATTCGTGACTTCCTGAGCGGGAACGGAAATAATTTGGGCCCCGACAATTTCATTCAGTTTCCAGCCAAATCCGTTTTCTTTGCCATAGGTCGCTAGCATACTTTTTGGCGCAGCTTCGGGAGTGCTGTGGCACCGTAAACAACTTTCACTCTTAATCGCGATCGGGCGGGCGATGTAGTACAAATCTCCGCCTGGAAAATTTCGAAACCCTGACAAAACTTTTTGTCCGCCATTATCCCGAAAACTTTGTACTAGATCGGACTCAAAATTATCGGCTTTATCTCGCAAATTAGTAGGGTTAAGCGTCGCTTCTTTGTAGAAAAAGTCGGCATAATCTTTGTTTTTACGCAGATCCTCAAATACTTCACGGGCTGAGTATCCAGGCACGGTCTGGGCGAGAAATTCGGCATCGGTCTCTAGCCTAGGGGCTAATAGTGGATTGATTTGGGTGCTGGTATAGTGGCGCACTGAGTTCATGGTCTGGATTAAGATCTGGGCTTTTGCCGTAATTTGCGCTTCAACATTACGATTGAGAATTACTGATAAAGCCAAGCCACTGATCGTAATACTGATTGCAAATGCTAGAAATAGTAGCAGGTTAAACTTTGCACCGAGTCGAAGATTACTTAACATAACAATCTCTCAATTTGAATCATAATTATAAGCCCCAACTATGCTGAGAATCGTTAAATATGATTTCACGCCGTTTACTCTTGGCTGTCCCCCTAGGGCTTTTGGTCGCCTGTACACCAGAAAAGCCTCTGACCAGAGAGAAATTAACCATTGGCATCGTTAGCTATGGTGAAGGCGTACAGTCGGTCGATCGATATACGCGGTTTAAAGATTATTTGGTGTCTCAAACTAATGCTGTAGTAGAGCTAGAGCCTGCTTTTAATGAGGTTAAAGCCCTTGAGCAAATCCAACGCCGCAATTGGTCTTTGGTGTTTGCCCCACCTGGCTTGGCAGCGATCGCGATCTCGAAAGAACGTTATATTCCTATATTCCCGATGCAAGGGGCGGCGAATCTGCGTTCGGTTTTGGTGGTGCTTAAAGATACCCCCGCTCAGTCAATCACCGATCTACAAAATAAGGCGATCGCACTCGGACAGGTAGGATCGGCAACAGGTTACTATCTGCCAATTTTTGACCTCTATGGCTTAAAAGTTTCTGAGGTTTTGTTTGCTGCCACTCCCAAAAATGTATTGGAGCTAATCGATACGGAAAAAGTGACGGCAGGTGCGCTCTCAAAGGATGAATACAACCGCTATCGTTCAGGGTTCGCTGCTAATAGATTTCGGATTCTTAAGGGAAGTTCTCAAAGTGTACCGCCAGGATTAGTTTTACTTGCGCCAAGTGTCGATCGAAATATGCAGGAACAAATTGTCAAAGCGATGAAGGCGGCTTCTCCGACTATTGTGGATGAAGCTAGCTATATTGCCAATGCCGACATCCCTAACTATAAGTTCTTGATTGAAGTCGTCAATCGTGTTCGCCCAATCGTGACGAGAATTAAACAAAAGCCTGCTCCTCTTTACGAAGAAGGACAAGAGCTAAAGATTCCCCAAAAAACAAAGTGAAAATTCCTGTTATTTCTCTCTGTAATTAAGTTAATGTGGATCAAAGTATTTAGAGCTTTGAGGCACAATTAGGTTTATCTAGATTTGAGGCGGAGTGATTAATCGTATGGCAATGTTAAACACAAAGTTAGTTGAAACTCTAATACAGGTAATTCAGACTCTTTCGTTGGAAGAGCGTTTTTTGTTTGAAGAGAAATTATTCCTTGAAACATCAGAGATCTCAACTAAAGAGATTATGGATTTAGCAAGGTCTGGTAGTTCTTTCGATTTTTTAGATCGTGAGCCAGACATCTACAGCATTGAAGATGGATATCCTATATGATTTCTTTGCACAAGGGCGATGTTGTTCTGGCTTTATTTCCATTTACTGACCTTTCTCAAACTAAACTACGACCTGCTGTCGTTCTGTGGTCAAGTATTACAAATCAAGATGTAACTATTTGTTTCATCTCTTCTCAGGATATTGCTAATCTCTCTTCTGATGAGTTTCTTTTACAACCTTCAAGCTCTGAATTTCTGGGTACTGGCTTAAAAGTGATTTCTAAGGTTCGGGTCACTAAAATCGTTACGGTTGAGCTCAAGTTAGTTACTAGAAAGCTAGGCAGTCTGGGCAATGTTCAAATTTCAGAATTAAACACAAAAATAATTCAAGCGTTTCAGCTAGATCGGAAATTAATCCCATGAAATATCACGTAATCTATGACGGTAATTGTAATCTCTGCGTCTCGTTGGTGAAGTTATTGGAAAAGCTCGATCGAGGCGTAACTTTTGATTATGTCTCGATGCAAGAACAAGAGACACTAAAAGAGTTTGGTGTTACGTCTCAAGATTGTGAGATGGGGATGATTTTGATTGATGCCGAACATCCCCAACGTCGATGGCAGGGCAGTGATGCCGCCGAGGAAATTGGCAGGTTGTTACCGATTGGAAATATCTTTGTCACCGCTTATCGATCGATGCCTGGGATGAAGTGGCTGGGAGATCGAACTTACGCGCAAGTCCGAGATCATCGCTATAGCTTATTTGGTAAACGTAACAGCACCTACTATTCTACTTATCCAGTAGGATGTGGGATCGATCGAGATTGCCAGACCCAAGATTCTCAAGTATGAAAAAAAATGTATTAAAGAATCTGTGGAGTTGGCAAGTTGCAGGACAGCTATTGTTTCTGGTGGGATTTGTGTCGATCGCCATTCTTGCCCAGCGTAATTTATCGATCAATCTGCGGCAGTTAGGACTTCCATTTAGTTTTGACTTTCTCAATTCCCAAGCTTCGTTTAATATTCGTGAGCAGCCGATTCCCTATAATCCCAATGACTCGTATCATAGGGCGATTTCGATCGGGTTGTTGAACACGGTTAAGGTGATGTTGATTTCGATCTCGATCGCCACAGTAGTTGGTTTCACGGTTGGGATATCACGCCTCTCGTCAAACTGGTTGCTTCGCCAAATTGCCACGGCTTATGTCGAGGTTTTACGCAATGTCCCGCTCCTATTGTTATTGTTTTTCTGCTATACCAGCTTGATTGCGCTACCCCAAGCTCCCACAGATGCATTTGGCTTGTTTAAGGATGGCTTTCACCTGTCTGGAAAAACCGAAACTCTATTCTCTTCTGAGTTTTGTGCTTTGGTGATTGGGTTATCTTTATCTACTGCTGCGTTTATTGCCGAAATCGTGCGTGGTGGGATCGCAGCGATCGATCGAGGACAGTGGGAAGCAGCAAAAGCGATCGGGTTATCAGATGCTCAAGTGATGCGACTGGTGATTTTCCCGCAAGCTCTGCGCGTGATTATTCC
>JARCMB010000487.1 GCA_030248825.1 Pseudanabaenaceae cyanobacterium MP8IB2.15
AAACTAATCGATCGAATCTCAAATACTGTGGGCAAAACTCCAAGCCCAAAAAGCTAAGCATGAGCTATTGCTAAACTAGGATATATCTTGAAACATTTTAATTCCTAGGTGAGCAATGACTCAGATTTCACCAGTCACAGAAGTAAATACGGGTAGAGATCGAACCTTCGATCGAAAGTCCAGTAAATCCAGTTCGCTCTCGGCTGACTTTTGGCAAGAAACCTTAGCTTTAACCAAACGCTGGTTTATTCAACTGCGCCGCCGTCCTACTACCCTGATTGCAGGGGTGTTACAGCCGTTAATGTGGTTGGTTTTATTCGGTGCACTATTTCGCTATGCTCCTGAAGGACTATTTGGCGATGGACAGACTTATATCCAGTTTCTGTCGGCAGGAATCATTGTATTTACGGCATTTGGCGGCGCGTTAAATTCTGGGTTGCCAATTTTATTCGATCGAGAATTTGGTTTCCTCAACCGTATGTTAGTCGCACCGCTAGTGTCACGCTTTTCGATCGTGCTGGCTTCGGCAATTTTTATTGTGGCAATGAGCATTGTCCAGACTGTGGCGATCGTGGCGGTGAGTAGCTTTATGGGTGCGGGCTTGCCGACCTTAGCTGGGATCGGCTTGATGTCTCTGGTAATTGTGCTGCTGGTGCTGGGCTTTACGATGCTGAGTTTGGGCTTAGCTTTTGCGATGCCAGGACATCAGGAACTGCTGGCATTTATCTTTTTGGTGAATTTACCACTAATTTTTTCCAGTACAGCTCTCGCGCCTCTAACCTTTATGCCGACTTGGTTGCAGTGGGTGGCGAGTTTAAACCCTCTGACTTTTGCGATCGAACCAATTCGCTACGTCTATATCCATAGTGCTTGGGAATGGAGCGATATTATTTTTGTTGCCCCTTGGGGTGAAGTCAATATGCTCGGATCGGTTTCGGGTTTGGTTGTATTTGCCGCGATCGTCGGACTTTCAATCAAAGGAGTATTGCGCCGAGGAATCGCATGAAGGCCGAGCTAAGCATGAAGTCGGAGCCATCGGAGTCGAGTATTAAACCTTTTGCCGATAACTGGACTTATCTTAAAGCCGAACTTGCTTGGCTCGATCGAGTCCTGATGCGGGCAATGGCAAGACAACGGCAAAGCAATCAAGAGATCGATCGAGTCGCCCGTTCTGCCGCAGATAAAGCTACGAGTCATTGGTGGAAAGGATTTATCACGCTCGATCCAGCAAAAGGGGGGAGCCAGTTAAAACCAGAGTCAGCCAGTCAGCCTGTGCATATTTTAGGCAGATACGGCGATCGAATTGCTGTGAGTTTGGCGCAAGGCATCCCATTGGCAATTCCGACTTTATGCCAGCGATTAAGCCTAGACAAGTTTGAGCGCGATCTGCTGGTGTTGTGCCTCGCGCCTGAAATCAGCCGTCGTTATGAGAAGCTCTATGCCTTTCTCAACAATGATGACTCTAACTGCAAGCAACCGACGGTCGATCTTGCCCTCCGCTTATTTTGTCGTTCTGATGCCGAGTGGCGCGTCGCCCGAACTACCCTCCATCCCACTGCTCCTCTGGTCAAAACCAAAATCCTCGAACTTCTCCCCAGTCTCTCTTCGGCTCGATCGATGCTTGCCCGTCCGCTCCAACTTCAGGACAATGCGATCGACTATCTACTGAGTGAAGATATGTCGATCGATAAAATTGTGCCGAAGCCAAGAGTGCGAAAAAATCGAGTAGCGACGAAAAATCAAGAAAGTGAGTCAGAGCCAGTCTAGACAAGGAACTTTCGCGATCGTTTCTCATCATTAAGGTTAAATCTTAAATTCTGCTGGTGTGAATATGCAAAGCTCTCAAGATGCCCCTAAAGATACCTTCAACCCTGCAAGCGATCGATTTCCTCAACTATTTGCAGGCATGTTAGCTCTCTCTGTCGCCCTCGTTGCAGGTGCATTTATTGGTGGTAACGCCATTCGATCGATCGATCGCGGCAACGATGTTTTGACTGTAATTGGCTCGGCAAAAAGACCAATTCGCTCTGACTACATCATCTGGCGGGTCGCGGTATCTGGTCAGCAACCGACACTGCAAAAGGCTTACCAAGAAGTGAATGGCTATACAGAGCGCGTCCGCACCTATCTCAAAGACCAACAAGTGCCTGACGATGCGATCGCTTTAAGTTCGATCGAAACCAATGCCATCCCTGAAACTGGATCTAATGGTGCTCAAACTGGTCGAACTCTTGCCTACAGACTCACCCAACGCTTAGAAATTCGTTCTAGTGACGTTGATAAAATCGCCAAGCTCTCCAGTCAGGCAACCGAACTGATTAATGATGGGATTCCGATGGAGTCGCTGCCACCTGAATATTTGTTCACAGGACTGAGCAAATTGCGAGTGGAAATGATCGCTGACGCTACCAAAGATGCGAAAGCCAGAGCCGATGCGATCGCAGGTACGACTGGCAGTCGGGTTGGTGGAGTGCGCAAAGCTGATGCTGACGCATTTCAAATCACCACACGCAACTCCACCGAAGTTAGTGGCTCAGGCTCGTACAACACAGCGACATTAGAAAAAGACATCACCGCAGTTGTATCAGTCAGCTTTAGCCTAGATTAACTAACTGATTCGGTTCAAAGCAGACAAAACTCGATCGGTATTTCACCTTTAATAGTCAGGATTGGATTTAACATACTGGGCAAAACTTAGCAATTGCATGGTTGGATCGCTACGGCGTGTAATTATTGGGGCTTGTTTATTTGGGCTCACACTGATCGTTGCCACAGTTGGCTACATGATCGCAGGGTGGAGTTTTATTGACTCTGCCTACATGGTGGTGATTACGATATTTGGCGTTGGTTATGGTGAAGTCAGACCGATCACCTCAACTGCGCTTAGGGTATTCACGATTTTTGTGATTATTGGGGGAGCATTCTCGGCGGCATATATTGTTGGTGGGTTCATCCAACTCGTCACCGAAGGCGAAATCAATCGAGCTTTGATTGCTAGGCGTGTATCGAAGGGAATAGAGAGAATGGAACAACATGTGATCATCTGTGGCTTTGGTCGG
>JARCMB010000488.1 GCA_030248825.1 Pseudanabaenaceae cyanobacterium MP8IB2.15
CCTTTAAAGATGATGGCGAACCAATTGGCATATCGGCGCACAGCCAAGGCAAAATATTTCTCAATGCTCAATCTTGGGCGGTAATCTCTGGACTGGCTTCTAAAGATAGAGGAGATCGAGCTTTGGCATCTTGTCAAAAATATCTCGCCAAGCCAAATGGGATGCAAATTGTCTTTCCCTCATATACAGAAGTTGAAGATGATGTCGGTTTAATCAGTCGCTGCGTTCCAGGCAAAAAAGAGAATGGTGCGATCTTCAATCATGCTTCCTCTTGGTTTGTGTTAGCTTCCCTTATGAACGGCGATGTCGATTTTGGCTATGATATCTATCAACGCATGATGCCGTTAAATTCCGCCCAAAATATCGATCGATACGAGGTTGAACCCTATGTCTACGCCGAATATGTCACCAGTCCCGATCATGCCACGGATGGACAAGCCAGTCACTCTTGGTTGACGGGAACGGCGGTCTGGATGTTACGAATTGGCATCGATCGGATCTTGGGATTTCAACCCAATCTCAAAGGGATGATGATCGACCCGCATATTCCATCGACTTGGCAGCAGTTCTCAGCCCAACGTAAATTTAGAGGCAAAACCATCGATCTACATGTCACAAACCCTAATCACAAAAACTCAGGCGTTCGATCGATGACTGTTAACGGTGAGCAGGTTGAAGGCAATTTTCTTGACCTCGATCGATTTCCTGAGACTGTTTTAAGGGTGGATTTGATTTTGTAATTCTGTCGATCGATCAAAACTAGACTTGGGGAAGTGATTTAACTAATGGGTCTTGGCAATCTCTCTAGCCTCTTCACATTTGTCACCTTTCCAATCTAGATAAATTCTTGCTATATCCAAAAGAGAACCAGAACTCAGACCTCATTGTTGAATTAAAATAAACCAAAGACTATCTATTTTGAACTATAGAGAGGTTACTTAACCCAACTGCCAAAACTATCAACTTATTGCGTCTTTTTTACGATCTCAATGTGATATGTGTAGCCTTGCTCGGTCAAAAAAAGCTGGCGGTGACGGGCAAACTCCTCTTCGCAGGTTTGAAGTGTAACGAGGCTATAGAAATGGGCGTGACGGCGATCGGCTTTGGGGCGCAAAATTCGTCCCAAACGTTGAGCTTCTTCTTGGCGCGAACCATATTTCCCCGATATTTGAATCAACACATCGGCATCGGGTAAATCCACGGCAAAGTTACCGACCCGCGATAAAATCAGCCCAGCGATTTGTTTGTGCCGAAACGCTTCATAGAGGCGATCTCGTTCGATCTGTTTGGTTTTCCCAGTAATTAAAGGCAACTGAGTGATCTGAGCGATCGATTCCAATTGATCGATATATTCGCCGATGATTAGAATGCGATGCCCTGCTTCTTTGGTTAGCAACGTCTGCACCACTTCAAACTTAGAGGGATTTTCAGCCGCAATCCGAAACTGCATCCTGCGGGGGGCTAGCGCGTATTCCATTTCACGCTCCTCTGTCTGTGGAACCCGAATCTCTGTGCATTCAGCGATCGCGATAAATCCCTGACCTTCTAATTCCCGCCAAGGCACATCATAGCGTTTCGGCCCAATTAACGCGAATACATCTCCTTCCTTCCCATCCTCGCGAATTAATGTAGCAGTCAGTCCTAGCCTTCGCCGTGCTTGCAATTCCGCTGTAATCCGAAATACGGGTGCTGGCAATAGATGAACTTCGTCGTAGATAATCAATCCCCAAGATTGGGCGTTAAACAGCTCATAGTGGGGGAAATCGCCATCTTTTTGAGAACGATAGGTCAACATTTGATAGGTGGAGAGCGTCACGGGCGCGGTTTGTTTTGATTCACTGCTATACTCGGCAATCGCGGATTCAGGCAGATCGGTCTTATCCAAAATTTCTCTGCGCCACTGATGCACAGATGTGAGACTGCTCGTAAGAATCAGCGTGTTTTGTTGCACAAGCGAGATCGCAATCATGCCGACAATGGTTTTACCCGCACCACAAGGAAGCACAATCACACCACTCCCTCCTTGAACCCTTCCCGACTGATAAAAGGCCTCGGCGGCTTTTGTTTGATAGGTGCGAAGGTTAAATGCTTGACCAGCCAAGGTTTGTGGTCGCAGTGCGATCGCTAAATCATCCCCTGCGATGTACCCAGCCATATCCTCAGCAGGATAGCCCACGGCAACCAGAGCCTGTTTAATCAAGCCTCGATCGGCAGGGTTAATTTGGAAGCGCAACGGCTCTAACCGAACTTCTAAAAAGGACTTGACGCGATCGTCCCGCACGAGCAGTTCCGCTAGTGGTAAGCTTGCTACCCGCAATTGCAACAGAGGAAGCGATGTTAAAAGTGCAGGTTCTGTCGTTTCTAATCGCTCAATCACAGTCAGCCCATAGCGCTCACCTAAAATTTGGATTTCTTGGAGAACAACTTCAGGTGCGGGATATTTGGCATAGGTTTGCAGTGCGGAGAGCATTTCAGCGATCGCCATGCCTGTCGCCCGTGCATTCCAAATACTCAGAGGTGTAATCTGATAGGTATGAATGTGTTCAGGGCTTTTGATCAGTTCCGCAAAGGGTGCGATCGCGCTTCTAGCTTTTTCGGCAGTCGGTGCGTGAACTTCCAATAAAATGGAGCGATCGCTTTGCACGATCAAGGCATTCTCAGCAATATAGGTCATAAGCTCAAAAACAACTCATAAGGCAGCTAGAATATTATGTCACTACCTCACAAGGTTAATCTATGCGTATAGAAAAACTGCATATCCAAAACTTTAGAGGCTTCAAAGATCTTACGATCGAGTTTCCCTCTGATCTAGCTGTCCTAATTGGCGTAAATGGATCTGGTAAGTCTAGTATTCTTGATTGTATTGCAGTATTTTTATCTACTTTAGTCACAGGAATTCGATCATTTCATAGCTTACGTGGTTCTGAACTGCCAAGTTTTACAGAAACCGATATTACAAATGGATGCGAAGAATCTCACGCTCAAATATCTATCGTATTTAATTCGGAACCACTGGATTTATCGATTGTTTTAACTAAGGAATCTTCCCGAAATGACCCTGATAAAGTCAAACTCACTATTGGAGAATATGTATTTCCGAATAAGTATGACTTACGCAGCAACTTGAAGGATGCTGAAAAATTCCATAATCTAATATACGATAGATTTCGCAACGATGCTTATGCTAGTTTGCCTCTGCTTGTCTATTATCCCTCTCAGAGAACCATATATGAAATTCCTTTAGAGAGTGATGAGAAACATGAGTTTAATCAATTATCAGCTTACGATCGCACAATCACAAAAAAGGTTGATTTCACAGATTTCTTTATTTGGTATAGAAATCAAGAAGATTTAGAAAATGAAACTAGGCTAGATAGCGATCCTAGTTATGCAGATAGGAATTTAAAAGCTATCCGAGTAGCTCTTTTGGCATTAATACCAGAATTCTCTTATCTTAGAGTTAGGAGATCTCCGCTCCGCATGACTGTGACTAAAGTCGTCGATCGGGAGGCACAGGAACTAATAATAAATCAACTTTCTGACGGAGAAAAGAGCTTACTGGCAATGGTGGGAGATTTGGCGAGAAGGCTAGCGATCGCAAATCCCAACTTAGAGAATCCATTAGATGGTAGCGGGATCGTTTTGATTGATGAAATCGAACTGCATTTACATCCTCAGTGGCAAAGAAGAATTATTCCTGCTCTAACTAAAATATTCCCTAACTTACAATTCATCATTACTACACACTCGCCGCAGGTTCTTAGCAATGTGCAGAGGGAGAATGTATTTATTCTAGAGGACTTCAAACTTGTAGAAAAAACACCTTACACATATGGTAGGGATAGCAATTCTATCTTATTTGAGTTAATGGGTGTGGAAGAACGAATCCCAGAAATAAAACAAGAGTTAGATGCTTGTTTTGATTTAATCGATCGTGACGAGATCGAAAAAGCAAAGGAAAAGCTGCAAGAACTATCAAACAAGCTTGGACAATACGATCCAGAAATTGTCAGAGCCAACACACTGATAGATTTTTTCCATAGAATCGAATGAAACGAATTGTCAAAGGTGCAGCACCATCAGATCTGCTCAAATATCGACTTACTAAGGGAGCAACGTATGCAGATTATCGCCCTAAAGAATCTCTTAAAAAGTCTTTGCTGATTGAGCAAGGATATATTTGCTGCTTCTGTATGCAGAGAATTTCAGAATCAAATATGGAAGTGGCGCACTGGGAACCGATAGATGTAAATCCGTCTCGTCAGTTAGACTACAAGAATCATCTTGCATCTTGTGGCGGCAACCGAGGACAACCATTACGGTCACAACACTGTAATCCAAGACAGGGAAACATTGTACTAACAATTAATCCAGCCGATCCTGTTTTGAACGCGGATTTCAGCAACGCAAATTTCACCGACGCGAGTACCGTCTCGATTACTAACAACGATCTGATTCGAACGCCGTCCACCGCCGATCCCGCGTCGACCGTTACCGGCAATAACTACCATGACGAAACCGATATTGTTATCAAGGGACGTGGCATCATCTACGGTTTGACCCGCACCTATAATTCGGCGCCGTCTTCGTCTGAACGCGATGGTCCGTTTGGCTTCGGGTGGAGCCACAGTTACGGCATGCAACTTAAGTCCAATGACTATGGCAGCTGCCCCAATTGCACAGCAGGCGCAAGCACGACCACTGGCCAGGCCCCAGAGAATGGCAATGGCAGAACGGCCAGCATTACCTATGTTGATGAGCGGGGCGGGGACCATAACTATCTCGTCAATGAGTCGACCCTGGTGGTGACACCCCCGCAGGGTGAATTCGATTTGCTGACGGCGAATCAGCCGGTGGC
>JARCMB010000112.1 GCA_030248825.1 Pseudanabaenaceae cyanobacterium MP8IB2.15
AAACGATCGAATAGTAAGGCTGAGCCATCATTCGCTAGGTCTATTTGGATATTTCTTTGCCCAGGCAGTTCTACTAAGCGCGTGAGTTTTGCCGTTTCGATCTCGATCGAAGCTAAATATGGTTCTTCTTGATAGCTCCGATCGGTCTGTTTGGCATCGGTGAGCAGACAATAGAGCACCTGTTTTTGCGGATCGAACTTCGCGCTGATAATGGAGCCAGTAATTTTGAGTAATTGTTGCTGTACACCTTGATTGGTGACGCGAAATAAAGAGCGAGAATAATCATCCTTATTAAATTTCACCATCGCCCCCTGAGAACCATCTCGACTAAAACTGAGGATATTGCCAAACTTAGGCAGAAAATCCAGAGGCTGAGCTTGGGGTTCTAAAGGTAAAATCGCTACGCCTTCGCCTTGTAAAATGGCGATCGATTGACTATCAGGTGTAATTAAGAAATCTCCACCAGGCTGATTTTCTAATGGTTTCGGTGCGCCATCCGCTTTAATTACCCATAGACCATATTGCCCTGGAACTAGACGACTCAATCGCTGCACGACGATCAGTTGTCCATCTGCGGATAAATCAAATTTGAAATTCTGATATTCACCACTATCAAGAATTAGCTTGATCTCTGGCGATTGATTTTTGGTCTTAGCATCTGGAATCGAGACTGTATAGAGCTTTTGGTCAAGCGGATTACTGATATCTGTTGTTTTAGGTGTGGCAGCAAACAGGATTCGATCGCGATTGGGATAGATCCGAAACTCTGATACCACCAGATCGGGCGGGGTCAAAACCTTGGCTTGCTTTTGGAGCAGGTCATAGACCACCAAACGACCTGATTCGTCTCCCTTTGCGCCAATGTAGGCAAAAGCGGGATCGGGCGTTGTGAAGTTCCCTACAAAAGGTTGAATGGGTCTGTGATTGCTGATTTCGTTGGCAAATCGATCGAAAGCTTGTTTGAGTTCAACTTTATAGGATTTGCCATAAACAGCAGGAGCATTGAGCGTATAAGCCATCCGTCGTCCCGCCCAACTGAATTTTCCTGGCAAAGCTGGTTCGATTTTTAGATTCTGTTCGACACTTTGACGATCCATCGGGCGATTGAAGGTGAGCATAAATGACAACTCATCGGCGGCAATTTGCCGATCCTGCCAGCTAAAATCTCTGACCTGTGGCAAGGTGCGATCGCCACTCCAAAGCAATATGCCAATGAGCACGCTCAGCACGATCGCAAAGACAATTGCGATTCGATCGAGTGGTCGTGAGAGCAGTTTTTTTGAATTAGCGGTTTGCATAAATCAATGGCTAGTCATTTTTGCAAGGTGAGAATGATACATCATACTCTGCCTGAGACTAGTGATTTACTTAAAGAGTTTCGCTTAATCTTCTGAACGATCTACAAGGTTGGCGAAATCTGCTTGAAGTTTTTGCATCTCTTCCTCCGATACATCTTCGGTATCGATTAATTCGTTACGAGCTGTAGCAATGGCACGAATTAGTTCATCCAGCTTGAGTTGGACAGCTTTTGCATCGCGGTTTTGTGAATTTTGAATCAGAAATACCATCAGAAAAGTCACAATCGTCGTACTTGTATTGATCGCTAATTGCCAAGTATCTGAAAACTGAAAGATTGGACCAGTAAATGCCCAAATCACAATTACTAAGACGGCTGAGATAGAAGCAATTGGTGAGCCAGCCGCTTGTGAAGTCTTACGCGCAAGTTTATAGAACAGATCTTTTAAACTACCATGATCCTTGCTGCGATGATTTTTTTTACGCATAGAGCAGCTCCACATATTCAAATATCCTTGTCTATAAGTCAGGCTCTGCCAAAGCTTGTTTAACTTTCAATAGAGCTAATCGGACTCAATCCCCCCGCAACTTGGAGATGACTGCATGAAATTCGATCGGTTAGAATTGCGCTGACGATCGAACTGGTATGAATCTCTAAGAGAGCCTCTAGTGGAACCTCAAAGAAGAGTTGCTGTTCGGGGAAAACCACCCGCTCAAAGTACCAACTTGGCACATTTGGGATTCGGGCAATTTGCACCTGTTTGGTTTGATTGATATAGCAACACAGAAATCGACTCATAGACTTAGTTGGCGATCGAATCGATCGCCTTTGGATTGACACTGAGAACTTAGAACAACCGATCCAGAAGACTTGAATTAGAGAGCCGCCTTTCCATTTTCAGGCGCACGCAGCGATTCTAGCGAAAGGCGCGGCGTTTCGGTATAGACCGAACTGAGCAAAATATCAAGAACTCCCTCATGACGTGCCATTTCGATCGCCTGATGCGTAATCAACTCACTGACATTCAGAATAACTTCATCTTGTCGATCGAGAATTGCCCGCGTCACAGGACGACCCAAAGCTCCCTTAATCCGACGTTCTTCAATTTCCAAGGCACTACGTTGCTGAATATCCCCAGCCGTCTCTTGCACCTGAGTCCACAGCAACTTCACCCCTTCTTTTAACTGATCGCCCGTAGTAGAGGCAGTAGACTTAATTCGATCTCCAGCCGCCGATGCCAATGCTCCAGTTTGAGATTGAACAGACTCAGTTGTTGACAAACCCACAGAACTGAGCAAAGCTAACTCTCGATCGTAAGCCTTAGCGCGTTCGATTACTAGAGGCGTGACAATTTGACCAGGCGCAGCCACAATGTAGCCGTCATCAGTTTGCACCATCTGGATCGCTCGCCGCCCTTTAGCTTGTTCCACGGTCAAACTCGCAACCGTCCCACCCATACGCTCACCCAGCTTCTCGGCAAGATTGCCACCAGTCGCACGGTACAGATCATCTAGCATGTGAAAAGATTCAGCCCTAGTCGCAATTTCTGGAGTCACTACCTGCCCTTGTAGGACAAAAAAGTTACCATCAGGAGCTTTAATCGATTCTGGAACTACCTTACCTATGACAAATGCTCGCTGCTCCGCAGGATCGACAATCGCATTTGTGAGAGAAGCAGTCGCATGACGACCGACCTCTTGAAGTTTCCCAGAAGTTGCCAGAGCTGCCTCCTGAACCTTTTCCCCAGTAGCTTGGATCGCGGCTTTAACGCCACCAACCTGTTCTTCCATCAGATCCGCCGTCTCAGAAGGAATAAAGGCAACATCCTCACCAATTCTGATTGTCTGAGGTGCAGGCACAAAAGAGCGACCCGAATAAGCGTCGGCAAACAGTCCACCTGAAACCTCGTAGCCCTCAATCCTACCTGTCTGGTCATCAAAGTAGAGGTCAATCATCGTACCGAGATCGCGACCATCTACAGTCATAATCCGAGTACCTTTCAAAATATTATTATGGTCAAGCACATTCGCGATCTCAGGAATAGCATGAGCGATCGCAATTGAATCCCTCGAAGGCACGATCACAGCATCTGGTCCAATCGCCTGAACTTGATCTAATGGCAGCACCCGTGCCGCCGTAAAGAAACCGCCTTCATCGACCAAAAAACCTAATAACAGGTTATTAACTTGGTCAAAGATCAAATCTGTAATAACTTCAAACTTATCACCAGCATCGTAGGCGATCACTGGTTTACCAATCATATCTCTTCCTTTTCGCATGGTTTGTGACCTATTGTGATTTAAGTACGATGTGAGTTAATCGATCGATAACAGCAGATCGACTTTACTGGGGATTAACGGGCGGATTAACTGGAGCAGCTAGCCTGGTGCTTTTGCCAAAGTCAGGAATCAGATCGATCGCCCCAACATATTCCAGCGTGCCAGCCACGGCAATCGCTAACACTAAAAATACTCCCGTATAAATTGCGCCCTTATTGGAACGCTTACCTACTAATCTAGGCATAATTTTTATCTATCCTGTTTAATTCAATAGGTTTAGAAGTAGAAAAAATAAAATCGACGGTCGTGCTAGAGACACAACCGTCGATTTCGGATCTAATCTACGGCTTTTTTAACTTCGTCTTTGACATCTTCGACAGTGTGACGAACTTTTGCTTCAGCCTGTTTTGCCCTGCCTTCTGCTTGATCTTTGGGATCTCCAGTCAGTTCGCCGACAGCTTCTTGAATTTTGCCTTCGACATTTTTGGCAGTAGCTTTAACTCTATTTTCGGTACTCATGGTTAGACCTCGATTGACTATATTTGAACAGTTTTAACACTATTCAATGTATTCCAATCTTTCGATTAATCCATCTACTCAATGATTTATCTTGCGATCGACTGATGGAGGGATGCAATCAGGTAGTCAATTCAATCAACTATGCCCTTTGGTAGAGAGATCCTGCTTTGAGGCGCATATTTTTACTGTTCTGATTACGTGGTTGATATGCTTGTGATGGTATTCGATCGAAAAACATGGTATTTATCAATCCAAAAATAGACTTTGCTTTCAATAAAGAACTGCCAGAGCTAGAAACTACAGTCGATAAATGGTTGTATTTTCTCAACAGTGCTAGAAATTTAAAAAATGTCCCTGCAACTATGGAAGCTATACCTGAAATTAAAAAAGCTTTTTATATTGCAAATCAGGCAAATCTGACCCT
This sequence comes from Pseudanabaenaceae cyanobacterium MP8IB2.15, assembly GCA_030248825.1. Lineage (GTDB taxonomy): Bacteria > Cyanobacteriota > Cyanobacteriia > Pseudanabaenales > Pseudanabaenaceae > JARCMB01. Next base: position 4,520 of record JARCMB010000112.1, read on the forward strand.
CGAAGAGTTAGAAGATCAAGAAAAAAGTGAGATCTTCTTTCAAGATCAGCGTGGTGCGATCACGAAGGCTTTACGACAAGGCCGTGAACAGGGAATAAAAGAAGGACGTGAAGAAGGACAAGAGATGGGAAGGGTCGAAGGACGCGAAGAAGGAGAGAAACGCAAAGCTTTTGAGATTGCCAGAAAGATGCTGAATGTTCTTGATGATATAGCGATCTGCGAAATGACTGGACTAGCTTTGGCTGAGGTGGAATCTCTGAAGGGATAATATCCTAACTAATTGAGCTAAAAATAAATCAACGCTGAAAACCCGACCCTACCTTCTGTTTACTTTTGGGCTTGGGCTGACTTTTACTAACTTCGAGCATAGCCTCTTGAAAAAGGTTATGCAGATGTAATGGAACGCTAGCAATCTCAGGCAGATCTGGGGTTAAAGGCTTACCAAACTCTTGTAAGAGCGCATCCAAATCCTGAGTAATCTCAAAATTAGGGCGATCGAATGCTTTTTGCAACACCCCTGTCATTTGGCTGGGATATTGACGGGCTAGATGATGCCAAATAAAAGCATTAATCTCAGGCTCCTCTAAATATTGACGTAACAATTTTGCAATATCCTCCACACTTCGATCGTCGTCTGTCTCCAACAATGTTTTGAGCTGGTGATATGTGACTAAAAACATCTGCCCCCAACGAGGATGAGTCAGCATTGTTAACTGCTCTGCCTTCCTTAACTGTTCTGGTAAATCGATCTGAGGTGCTGCCATTACAGGCTTTTTCTTGGTTTGGGTTTTCCCTCGATCGAATAGCGGCTCTACCTCAGCCCCCATCACTGCGATCAGTTCTTCTCGATCGATTCCAGATTCTTCAACCAATTCTGTGAGAGATTTAGTCCCATCCATCCCTCCAGCTTTGAATCGGCGTTCGATCGAGATCTTTTGGAGTTCTTTGAGCTTTTGATTGGCTTCATATCCAGGCAAAGTCACCTCATCACTGCCAAAGAAGTCAATAAATTCTTGGTGATATTGTTCCACCGAGTGCCATGCTTCTTCAAGTAGTTCTGGCGCATCCCTGTAGAGATATTCTTTGTAGGATTGTTTGAAATTTCTAATCGCGATTGCGAGTTTTGGTTTGCCGAGTTTTCCCATTAAAGTAAGGGCATCGGAAAACATCCAAACAGCGTCTGTCACAGGCAAAATCTGGGTAAGGATAATCTCTCCTACTTTCAGCCGTGCCAGCTTTTCTGGAGGTTGTAAACCATTGGGCTTGACAATGTAATGCTTGGCTGTGAGCCAATTCATCAACTCAAACCCATCCACTAGGATCTCGGTTACGGCGAACAACCCCACAAAGCCTCGTTGCCAGCCTATAATCAAGTCTCGATCGACCTCTGCTAATTCTGGTTGGCTCTCTATAAATAAATCGAGTGCTAGTCGATCGCCTACCTT
>JARCMB010000113.1 GCA_030248825.1 Pseudanabaenaceae cyanobacterium MP8IB2.15
AATTCCCTGATGGTTCGCCTTTTACACCTGAGCAATGTCTGGATGAAGATTTCTTGCCAGCATGATTGCCAGTTAATGACTCAAGCTAACAACTCAGTTTCGTTTGCCAGTGATGATATAGCCAACGCGCTGACCAATATTTGTAGCGTGATCTGCCATGCGTTCTAAATGGTGAATTGCCAGCACAAGTAACAAAGTTGGTTCTAAGCTGCCCTGAACATTCTTTTGCTGAGATAGTAGGGTGTAGAGAGTTTCGTAGTCAGAGTCAACCGCATCATCTTTGACCTTGATCTGTAGACCGACATCGGCATCAAGATCGGATAAAGCGACTAAACTCATTGCCAGCATGGCGCGACAACGATTTGACATTACTTGTAGCCGATCCATATGGGATGGAATGGGGTAGGGAAATAGTTTGGTGGCAATTTCACCGATATTTTCGGCATAGTCGCCGATACGTTCGAGGTCGCGCACTAGGTGCATCATCGCACTGAGCAATCGCAGGTTACGTGCAACTGGTGACTGCTGGGCAATCAGGTTAATGCAGTCTAGTTCGATCTGGCGATAATACTGGTCGATCCGCTTATCTTGGGGCTTAATTTTGGTTGCTGCCTCTAGATCTCGATCGAACATTGATGTATGTGCTAGCCAAAAGGAATTTTCGACCAATGCTCCCATTCGTAATACATCTTGCTCTAGATGTCTCACTTGTCGATCGAAATTATCGCCATTTTTAGTCTGATTTTCGGGGGGTGATTCTAACATTACCTCTGGGGTCATTTAAGTTTAAAGAACTTCGATCGTCATTTTTTCTAGCCATTCAATCAGACTCTGGAGCTGTTGCTCTGGAGATACTGTGCCCAAGCCCCTGATTGTAACTTTACCTGGCTGAAATATAAACCGAGACTGCAAATGGCTGGGTAATTTCTGATACAGCAGTTTCCAACCAGGCTCTTCCATCTTAGTCTCAAGGATAATGTTTTGCTTACCTTCGGGGCGAATGCGGGCGAATCCAATTTTTTTGGCAACTTGCTTGAGTTCCATTACCCTAATCAACTGTTGGGCGGGATGAGGGATTGTCCCGTATCGATCGTTCCATTCCTCCATAATCTGCACAAGTTCACGACGAGAATTCACCGCTGCCACGGCACGATAGGCACTCATCTTTTGATCTTGGTCGGGCATATAGGTGGATGGAATAAAAGCGGTGAGAGGTAAATCGATTTGGGTATCATCAACTTGAGGGATCGCAGAGCCGCGAATTTCGTTAATCTCTTCTTGTAGCATCTCCATATAAAGATCGAACCCAATCGCATCCATTTGTCCCGACTGCTCTGCGCCCAAAAGATTCCCCACACCCCGAATTTCCATGTCGCGCATGGCAAGCTGATAACCCGATCCGAGGTGGGTAAATTCCTGAATCGCCTTGAGGCGTTGGCGGGCGGGTTCTGATAGTTCGCCTTTGTTTTGATAGAACAGCCAAGCATGGGCTTGGATGCCAGCACGTCCGACCCGACCGCGCAGTTGATAAAGCTGTCCTAGACCGAGTTTGTGAGCATCTTCGATAATGATCGTGTTGACCCGTGGGATATCCAAGCCTGACTCGATGATCGTGGTACAGACCAGCACATCCGCTTCGCCACTGTTGAACGTCAGCATTGTGGTTTCGAGTTCGGCTTCTGGCATCTGACCGTGGGCGATCGCCATTCTCACACCTGGCAACATTTCCCGAATCTTCGTCGATGTTTCCTCAATCCCGTTAATCCGAGGTACAACGTAAAATATCTGACCGCCTCGATCGATCTCTTGACGGATCGCGGCTCTGACCATTTCGGGATCGAAGCGCGATAAGTGGGTTTTGATCGATCGACGCGATGGTGGTGGTGTGGTAATCAAGCTCATTTCACGCACACCCGAAAGTGCCATGTAAAGCGTGCGGGGGATTGGGGTCGCGGTTAAAGTCAGGACATCGATCGCCGATTTAAATGACTTAATTTTTTCTTTTTGAGCGACCCCAAACCTTTGCTCTTCATCCACGACAAGCAATCCGAGATTCTTGAATACCACTTCTTTGGAGAGCAGTTGGTGCGTACCGACAACTATATCCAATTCCCCAGTGGCAAGACGTTGAATGATTTCTTTGCGCTCTTGGGCGGTACGGAAACGGTTTAACAGGGCGATTTTGATTGGATAGGGGGCAAATCGTTCTTGCAAGGTGTGATAGTGTTGCTGTGCAAGGATTGTAGTCGGGGCTAGAAGTGCAGTCTGCTTGCCACCAATTACAGCTTTAAATAGGGCGCGAATTGCTACTTCAGTTTTGCCAAAGCCAACATCACCACAAATCAGCCGATCCATCGGTCGATCGCTCTCCATATCCTGCTTGACATCTTGGGTTGCCTTGAGTTGATCGGGTGTGGGCTGGTAGGGGAAAGACTCCTCCATCTCTTGTTGCCACGGACTATCAAACTGGAAGGCATAACCGATTTGTTGAGATCGCTGGGCGTAGAGCTTGAGCAGGTCGATCGCAATTTTTTTGATTGCTTTACGCGCCTTGTTGGTGGCATTTGCCCATGCTTTACCTGTCATCCGATTTAGGGTCGGTTTTCCTTCTGCCATTGCCCGATAGCGCGACAGCGTGCCAACTTGATCGGCAGTCACCCGCAGCAACCCATCTTCGTATTGAATTACAAGATATTCGCGTGTCTCGCGATCGATCGACAGGCTTTCGAGCTTGAGAAATTGCCCAACGCCGTGATGCTTATGCACGACATAATCTTTAGGCGAGAGTTTATTGAGATCGACTTGCTTAGAAACTGCCCGTCGTCGCCGCCGCACATAAGTCGGTGTGCCAAGTGAGTGTTGACCAAAAAACTCTCGATCGCTCACGATCAAAATCCGAAACGTCGGCAAGATAAATCCTTGGATCTCCGCCAAACCCGAATATTTCAACGCTACAGGTGTGCGTCCATTGTGCAGTTTATCGATCGCGGGAAAATCTCGGACATTCGGCACAAATTGGGCGGGGCAGTCATGTTCCTGCAACAATGCCACAGCACGGGAAGGCTGGGCTGACACCAAAGTAATCTGAAACCCCATGTCGCGATATTCCCGCAACGTGCGGGCTAGGTTCCCAAACTGATGTGGCACGGCAGGGACAGGACGACTCGAAAGATTGAGGTAATGTGAAGTTGAGCTAGGCAGTTGATCTTCAGCTAACTCAGAAAGATAGATTCGATCGAACTGTTCGACTTGCTGTAAGCACTCGGTAAAGTTGCGGTGGAGCGTAAAGTTTTGCCAAATCGCACTGCCTGACTGCTGGATTTCCAGCTTCTGGATTTCGGCTGACTCAAACCATCGATCGCTATGGGCTTGGCATTGCTCGATTTCGTCGATCGCCACCAAACAATTAGCAGGGAAGTAGTCGAGTAAAGAAACTCTCGGCGGATTAGAACTCAATTCCGACTCTCCCGACTCGCTCCAAATCGCTTCAAAACTTGTCGGAGTCAGCGTAATACTATCGATCGAATCCAAAGTTCTTTGAGTGGCGGGATCGAATTCGCGAATTTTCTCGATCTGGTCGCCAAACCAATCCAATCGCACAGGTAACTCACTCGAAACGGGAAAAATATCAATAATGTCGCCGCGTCGCCCCCACTGCCCCTCAGCTTCTACTAGGGTAGTTCGATCGTATCCCAGTTTTGCTAGGTGTTCCGCCAAAGCCTCTAGCTTCATTTCGACCCCAGATGCCAACTGCAAGCAAAACGATCGAAATGCTTCGACACTGGGTAAATGCGGCTGTAACGCTCTCACCGTCGCCACGATCGCTAGCTTGTTAGATGGATTTAGTGTCTTATTCCCCTCGCCTACAAGGAGAGGATCTGGGGGGGAGGGCAATTGCTCAGTAATCGCTGCCAACACCTGCATCTGTGCCCATGTAATTTCTGGCTCTGGCGCAAATGATTCATATGGCAACGTGTCGGAAGCGGGATAAAAATGCGTGGTTTGCCAGCCCATCGCTTCTAGTTGAACAGCCCATCTACCCGCCTCTTCTAGAGTTGCCGTTACCACCAACAGAGGTCGTTCCTGCTTTTGCGCCAGCGTCGAAGCAACCAGCCCTTTACTCAAACGCGAAATGCCACTGAGATTGAGACAGTGTGATGCTTGTAATTTGCTTTCTAGCTCTACTGTTAAAGCAGAGCGAATAAGCGATCGAATAAC
>JARCMB010000114.1 GCA_030248825.1 Pseudanabaenaceae cyanobacterium MP8IB2.15
CACAGGCAAAATCTGGGTAAGGATAATCTCTCCTACTTTCAGCCGTGCCAGCTTTTCTGGAGGTTGTAAACCATTGGGCTTAACAATGTAATGCTTGGCTGTGAGCCAATTCATCAACTCAAACCCATCCGCTAGGATCTCGGTTACGGCGAACAACCCCACAAAGCCTCGTTGCCAGCCTATAATCAAGTTTCGATCGACCTCTGCTAATTCTGGTTGGCTCTCTATAAATAAATCGAGTGCTAGTCGATCGCCTACCTTACCCTCACTCAGAAATCGATCGATCAGCAGTGTTGTTTGATTGGTATCCTGATATTGAGATTTTGCCAAACGAGATAACTGCTCGGCACTATATGTTTCTAGCGAGACTGCCAGATCTCCTTCAGCATCATAAACAAATTGTTGTAGTGCTTGCTTTAGCTCTTTTGCTCGTTCTAAGGTAGTTGGCATCTCAATCATCTCATCAAGTTTTATTCCTAAGGTTAGTACCTCAACTAAGAAGCTAAGAACCCTATTTTGATAGATCGTGAAGCGAAGAAAATCAGCAAACTCTATACATTTTGGTAGAGAGAAGGATGATTCTAAGATAAGTAATTGGGTTTAATCCTATGTCAAGTATTAATTACGCAATTGGGGTAGATATTGGCACGACTAGCACCAAGGCGGTGCTGTTCACAGAAAAAGGGGTTGTCGTGCATCAGCATGGTGTTGAGTATCCCCTGTATATGCCAACAACAGGAGTTGCCGAGCAGGAACCAGAGGAAATCTTGGCGGCTGTAATTGCATCGGTCAAAGCTGTGATCTCAGCCAGTCAAGCCTTGCCGAATTTCACCCCCGCCAATTTATTGTGTGTATCCTTTAGTGCGGCGATGCACAGCATTATTGCCGTAGATTCTGACTGTAATCCGCTCTCACGCAGTATTACTTGGGCAGATAACCGCAGTGCTAAATGGGCAACATGGCTCAAACAAGATCCAGCTTCCCATGGCATCTACCGTCGCACAGGTACGCCAATTCACGCCATGTCGCCATTGATTAAACTGATCTGGCTACGTCACGAACAACCCGATCTATTTAAGCGCACCGCTAAATTCATTTCGATTAAAGAATTTGTGTTTTATCGGTTATGCGGTCAGTATTTAGTTGATTACGCGATCGCTTCAGCCACGGGGTTAATGAATCTCGAAACGCTGACTTGGGATCAAGAGTCGATCGAAATCGCAGGGATTAAAAAACAGCAACTCTCCCAAATCGTCCCGACCACGCATATAGTCAATGGCATTGATGCTAAGTATGCTGAGGCTATGGGGATTGCTCAAAATACGCCTTTTGCGATCGGTGCTAGTGATGGCGTGCTGTCAAATTTGGGTGTCGATGCGATCGCGCCTGGAGTCGTCGCCGTTACTGTGGGAACAAGTGGTGCTATCCGTGCTGTGGTCGATCGACCCTGGACTGATTTAGAGGAACGGCTATTCTGCTACGCGCTCACAGACAAGCACTGGGTAATTGGTGGGGCTGTGAACAACGGTGGCATTGTGTTTCGCTGGATGCGCGATCAGCTATGCTCAGTCGAGACAGCCGCGATCGAAGAACTCGGTCAAAACCCTTACGATATGATGACCGATCTAGCCCAAACGGTTGCCCCTGGCTCGGATGGCTTAATCTTTTATCCTTACATGGTAGGAGAACGCGCCCCGATTTGGGATGCAAATGCTAGTGGATCGTTCATCGGACTGACGTTTCGCCATACCAAAGCCCATCTGATCCGCGCCATGTTGGAGGGAATTGGATTCAATCTCTATATGGTTTTGCAAGCATTAGAGGATGCGATCGGTCAGCCTAAAAGCGTGAGAGCCACAGGTGGAATGGTCAGATCTCCGCTCTGGCGGCAACTAATGGCAGATATTTTCCAATGTGAGATCGCGGTGCCAGATAGCTACGAAAGTTCCTGTTTGGGAGCCGTTGTACTGGGTCTCTATGCGCTCAAATATATTCCCTCGTTAGAGATTGTTTCTGACATCATCGGTCAAACTTCGCAAACGCAGCCAATTGCCAAGAATGTCGAAATCTATCAAAACATCTTTCCGATCTATAAACGGCTTTTGCAGCTTCTTCAAACAGAATATGCCAATCTCGCCAACCTTTAATCGCTGAAATCGCACTCTGAAAGTTTATGGATAAAAGCGGCATATTGGTTGCGAAGTTCATCGGCGTTGGAGTCTTTGGACTTATCCCAAGCAGAAAGCCAAACAGGTGCAGGGAATTGTCCTTCGATCGCCGATTCGCTGAAGTTGAGATTCGCAGTTCTCAGCCAAGAGCCATTTTTGCGCCAACCGACTCGATCTCCAAATGCCTGCCAGCCCTGAGACACTTTGTTTTCCGCCTCAATCACAGCCCCAAAGATCGTACTAATTTCATCCTCAACCTGACTAGCTGCGGTATCAGGCGGCGTGAGATCGCGCAACTGGGGCGAGATTGTAATCTGCTCAGCGCGCCTAGCTAGAACTAGCTCTTGGGATTGTTTGATTTCTTTGATCACAATTGGAGCCAACACCCGATAGGAATTATTTTGACTGCCAATTACGGCTCTGACGGCGCGGATCATGTCGCACCACTGACGCAGTTCAAACTGATCTCCTGCTTGATAAAGTCGATCGCAAATTGTCTGGAGATTTTGGCGGCTGGTGGGTCGATCGGGTTGCTTAAATAGTTGCAGCATATCTCTGAGCTTCGCAGGTACGTCGGACTGGAAAACTAAGATCATGGCACTGGCTTCACCTGTGGGCTTGATCTGAGCGGTTGCAGGCTGTGCCCCGATCGAAGCAGGTTTAACCGCAGCCGCGACTGGCTCTGAAGTTTTAAGGGCAATAAGACTGTGCAGATAGGTTTTAAGTTGATTGAATATTGGTTCAGCCGCAGCCATTACCTCATCGGCAGCATCTTTGGTTAGCCCAAATGGACTTTGGAGCTGGTCTACTAACTCTTGCAATCGATCGAATACTTGTAAGAATAGCGTTTGTAAGTTTTGATCGGTGGGGATATTGCGGTTGTCTTGAAGAACTTTAAAGTAATCCTCTAATTGGTGCGCTGTTTGCTGCACGCTAGTAATACCGAGCATGGCAGCCCCACCTTTAATCGAGTGAGCCGCCCGAAACACCTCTTTGAGCGTTTCATCATCGGATAACATTGCTGGCAGATCGAGTAGTCCCGCCTCGATTGTATTTAAGTGATCTCTGGCTTCTTCGATAAAGTAGCCCATGATCTGTTTCTGCTTTTCTGGGTCCATATTGAGCCTTGAAGTTTGGTAATTGGATGACTATTGACATACTCCCCAACCTGCTAACGCGAGGATGGGGATTCCTAAGACTCACGACTTAGGTTTCTGCTTCGCGAATTAGATAACTACTTGAGAACTACTTAATAATTACAGGGATTTTTCGTAAGCACTTTTCTGTACGCTGAACCCAAAACGTCCGTGACTATGTTTTCGCCACAGGTGATCGATCGTCTTTAAGTCTTGGGTGGGGAGTTGCTTGACATCTTCAGATGAAAGGTAGCTGCCTTTGTTTTTGCGTAAGGCTTGACACATCACATCCCAAGTTTCCTGATTCGCTTCCTGCCATCGTCCTGCTGATAGCATATTTTGCAGGTTTGTGTAATTAACACCCACAGCAGAAGTGAGGAGATCCTGAGACTTACTCGCAGGTTGGGTTAGCTTTGAGTAAGATCGAGCTGGTCGGCGGAACCGCAGGGTCATTGTGCCCGTATTTTGCGCTCCACTACCGAGTAAGATCACTTCTCCTTCAGCATTAATTTTGAGCGATATCGATACCTCATCTAGCTCCAAATGCCCAGCAATATCTTGTCCAAAATGCTGAACTAGTGAAGTTAGCTTATCGATATTTGCTTTGATGATTTGCCCATCAACAGCAGTAATTTGCGTTTTGGCTTGAGTTTGATTTCGATCTAGCTCTGACTCAGTCCGATCGGTCACGCTCGTTTCAATCAAAAATTTTTCACTGTTCATAGCGGATTTCATTCAGAAATATCTAGGATTTGAGCTGTTCTCGATCGACTTTATTCCGATCGAGTGGTTCGGTAGGAATATGGTCTGGCAGAACGAGTTGAGGTAGAGGGCTAGCTTCTCGATCGATCGTTGGCGGGTTAATCGCCTCAGATCCCGATAAATCGGCAGCATTTAGCAATTCCGACTTATTAGATGCAATTTTATCAGCGATCGCTTGTTTCGTCAGTGCCATACTGTAAGCATTATTGATTGCTTCTCGATCGACCATCCCCACGACCCGACTAGTGAGGTTTCGATCGACTACTGGCAACTGGCGTAAGTCTCTGGCATCCATCCGTCTAAGCGCATCGGCAAGCGATTCATCAGCATAGGTATAGAGAATTTCTTTGGTACAGACCTCATCCACCGAAAGCGTGGCAAAGTTATTGGCATAAGGAAAAGACAAAGCCCGTTCGATATCCTGAGTCGTCAAAATGCCGATTAAGTGATGAGCGTCATCGACCACAATCGCACTGTAAAAATATCCACTGGTAAGAATCTGAGCCGCCTGTAAGATCGGCGTTGAATATTTAAACGACATCGGATGTAGATTCATCACCTCGGCGATTGTAATTTTGCTGAGCAGATCGATACCTTCTGAGCCTTCTGAGCGTTTCCAACCATGCTGACGCGGCTGGATCTGATCGACTACCCAAGAACATAAACCCACCGCCGCCATCAAAGGCAACACAATCCGATAGTCGCGGGTCATTTCAAATAGCAGCAACACCGACGTCAAAGGAGCACGCACACTCCCTGCCAGCACCGCCGCAGTTCCCACCAAGGCATAGGCAGGTGGAGCCGCAATCGACAGTGTGGGGAAAATCAGCCCTAAAGCTTGACCGTAGGCACTACCGAGAATTGCCCCCAAGAAAATCGCTGGTGCAAAAATCCCCCCGACAAAGCCACTTCCCAAACTCACGGCGGTCAAGACGAGTTTTGTGGCAAGCATGATCACCAGCAAACTAATGCTAAATGGGGCATCTTGTAAAATCGATTCGACCGTCTCGTAGCCGATGCCCATGGCTTCAGGCAAAAATAGGGCAACTAAACCAATGCACAATCCCCCGATCGACAGCTTTACAGGAATCGACAACTTCGCCATGAAGCTAGCATGTTCGATCTCACCCGCAAAGAATTTTTGCGCCAGCTTTTGCGTCCGAATGTAAGCGATCGCCACCACACTAGCTAGTAAACCCAAGCCCAGATAGAGCGGTAATTCCCAGTAACTTCGCACATCATAGGCGGGCAGATTAAACGCAGGCTGTCCACCCAAGGCAATTTGAGTCACCAAAGCAGATACGACCGCCGCAATTACAACAACGCTAACATTGGAATTAAACCCTGCTTTTGAGGTGCTAAAAGAGTCGCCCAATAAAACTTCTAGGGCAAAAAATACACCTGCGATCGGGGCATTAAACCCTGCTGCTAAACCTGCCGCCCCGCCAGCTCCGACCAGCAACCTGACCCGTTCACTCGAAAATTTTAGCGTTTGACCGATTAACGAGCCAATATTACTGCCCAATTCAACGCTCGGCCCCTCTGGACCTAATGACGCTCCTGCGCCCAATGAGAAAGCTGCCGCCGTTGTTTTAAGCGGGATCTGGGTATAGGGCAATCTGCCGCCATCTTTTTCCACAGCACTAGAGAGTTTGCCCAGTCCCTCATCTTGCTTTAATTTCAAACGCAGAAGGCTAACTACCAGACCACCGAGGATGGGAATCAAGACGATCGAATATTTATTAATCTCAGTTAGATAAACTGCCAGATCATGCCAATAAAGCTCTTCAGTAAACGCGATCAATGCCCGAAACAGCAAAACACCCACGCCACTGCTCAACCCCACCGCGATCGCCAGAATCAACATCAGGGCGGAGGCAGATGGTTGCAGACGGTTGATTAATGCTACTAGGAGCCGAGAGATCTGCATAATCAATCACATTGAGCAATTAATAATTAGCAAGTAATAATTAACAATGAGCAATTAATCAATCATCGATCATCAAGTAATTGCTCATTGCCGATCGATTATTCTAGTTCGCCAAACTCTTCGAGGTTCTGAATTAGCTCAGGCGAGTCATTCTCAATTTCGTTGTAATCGTCAACATTGCCATCAATACTGATAACAATATTGTCAGATTCGATCGAATTAGGAGCTCGATCATTAGTCTCATCAGTAGCTTCAGTGCTAGCGACTGCAACAAGATCGATTTGCTGGCGATAGTAATCGACACTTTTAACCTGAACTTCAACCCGATCTCCCAATCGATATTGTCTGCTACTACGACGACCGACTAAGACAGTAGAAGCGCGACTCTTAGCTTTGCTATTCGACTGCGGGAATTCATACCAATCATCTTTGAGCGAACTGACATGAACTAAACCTTCAACTAAAAGCGATTCGATTTCGACAAAGAAACCATAGGTTTGCACACCCGTAATAATGCCGAAGAAGTTTTGCCCAGTGCGGGTTCGCATATACTCAGCTTTTTGTAAGCCTTCTAAGTCAGCTTTGGCTTTGTAAAATACGGCATCTTGATGGGTGAGCTTGCCAACGAGTAATTCATGCTCTGCTTGGAGCTGACGTTCGCGTTCGGGTGGCAAAACGCTCCAATTCACCTGACCATGACAGCTAGAACTGTGCAGATCTACTCCTTCTTTATTGCGGCTGGTGCGTCGATCGCGTCCTTCCTCAAACACATAGTGCAAGACCCGCTGAACCAACAGATCGCTATAGCGATGCTGCGGCGAAACAGCATGAGTATATGGACTACTGCTCGACAGTGCTAAGCCAAAGTGCAAGCCAGGGCTAAGGCTATATTCTTCTGGCTTCAGTAGTGACAGCAACAGATGCTTGAGAATATCGCGGCGGTGTGGGTCTTCGATTTGCGAGATCGAACTGAGAAAGGCATGATAGTCCAAGGACTGGACTTGATCGGGTTGATTTAGCTCCACCGTCACACCCATACATTCAAACAGTCTCAGCCAATCTGAGATTTTGTTGACCTCTGGCGTGCTATGGGTACAGAAGATCGCGGGTAATTCCAAAGATGCTAGATGAGTCGCGATCGCCCGATTAGTCAAAATCAGGATCTCTGCCACCATGCCATAAATTGGTAAGGCTTCAGGTGTAACGACAGTACCGTGAATAGATTCATCCGAGCCTTGCAATGCTACTTGCGGCATCGTAATGTGAAATGAACCATGTCGCTGCTGTTGCAGGAGTGGGCTGAGCATGGCGATCGAACTAATTACACCCGCAATCTCACTTGAGTTTGAATCTAGATCTGGCTGGTTAAGAATTGCCTGAGCTTCGGTGTAACTGGGCTTGCTTGGCACATTTACAACTGTGGGTTGCACCTCAAACGAGATTAATGCCCCTTCTCGATCCAACTTTAATAGGGCTGATATTGCCAGATGTTCGGGCTGATCCAGAATATTTAGCTCTGGCAACATCGTTAAGATTGTTTCACCGAGGTAGTAAGTCCGCAGCCGATTTCGCGCCACCTCATCAAGTGCCGAGCCTGGAGTGACATAGGCGGCAACATCAGGAATATGTACACCTAAATCCCAGCCCGACTCAGTTGCGACCAATGAGATCGCGGCGGCATCACCAATGCTCACCGCTTGGACTTCACGCAGATCGACTCGATTTTTGAGATCGGCTTTTTTCAGGCTTTTCGGTAGGCTGCCAAGAGCTTCGGTGACATCAACACGCGGACGAGATGAAGCACGGTTAGCTTTGTCGCCAAATCGACGCGGTAAATTATGCTTACAACAGACCAGATCGACATCGGCAGTAGACTCAGCATCGCTGCCAAGAATTTGAGCGACTCTACCGATCGGTAAATGGCTGCCCAGAGGATAGCGCAACATTTCTAAGTGAATCAGTTTATCGACCGTATCACTCAGATCGGATGTCTCTTCGTCAGGTTTAAGGTCGATCTCAAATAGCAATCGATCGTCTAGGGGAATGGCACGATAGCCATTTTCTAGGGCTTTAACTTTGGCTAATAAGGTCGGATTAGCACGTTCGACAATCAAGCGTACTTCTCCTTCGGGGCTGCGGCGACGGATGCCATCCTTGGTGATTTTAACCAAGACTCGATCGCCGTTCCAAGCATTACTGAGACGACTCTCACGAATGTAGATATCTTCCGCCCCTTCGACATCTTGAATTGCAAAACAAAACCCCTTGCTAGAGCAACGCAAACGACCTTCAACAAAGCCCTCTTCGCTGAGGCGACGGTAGCGTCCTTTGTCTTTTTCGAGCATCCCAACTTTTTCGAGGGCATCAAGCGCAACTTGCAGTTTCCTAACATTGGCACTGTCGCTAATGCCCAGTTTTTTTTCGATGGCTTTTGGTGCGACCAGTTTTTCGTCTGTAAAACTTTCCAACAGATGATTGATTGAGAATTCCATGGGCTAAAGAATTAAACGATCGAGGCTAATTTGAACAAAGAAAAATGAAACAGAATTTGAGTAAGAACACAAGTAAAAACAGTCAGCAATACTCTGCGCCAGCATCATAGCAAAACTAAGCTGACCTAGAATGTGTGGAGTTGCTAACGCCTAACCTTGCTTTTTACTGCCGACTTGACTGTTATGCTATTTATTTACCTATTCTCACACTTTTGTTTGCACTTTTGTTTAGGGCGATCGAACATCGTCTAACAAAAAGCAATAAAAAGCTCCCCTTTCTCAAAACCAAAAAAGAGGAGCGCAAAATTTCGGCACTAAGGGCTTAACTAATCCACTCAGGGATTGCTTCTTCCTTAGTATTGGTGCGACGTTCTAGGGTTTGACGCTCAAACTTCATGTGAATAGAGCGATTTTGCACACCATCGGCTGCCACCGCAAAAATCGGATAATCAATCATGCCATCCTGGAATGACATATGGTGGCGAAACGTGCCGTCTGCTTCTAATTTAATTGGACGACCGCCGATTGTAACTGAAGCATCTGGCTCGGTTGCACCATAGACAATTAGTTCGGCATCAGCAACCAACCAAAATTGACGTGGACGCATGGGGACATTGCCAGAGAAACCTGCTCCAGATATGCCAACACCAGACATATTGATTCCAGAAGCACTTAATGCACCTGCGGCGGCAATGCCCATACCCATGCCAATGCCCATACCAATGCCTGATGGGAACACATAAGAGCTGAGCGATTCAAACGCCATCCCTGCACCTGACATTTGGGCAGAGCCATAGAGCGAACCAGTTGTCCGCATTTGTTCAGCATTACGCGCAATATTGAACATTTGGTCGTAAAGCGGGTTGCCTTCTGGATCTGTAGACTTAGCTTCAGATGCAGGATCGCTGTAGGCAGATTTTTTGCTAGGTGGAACTAACGTGAATAAGGTTTCGCCTATGAGTTTTTGATCCCAAGACACCGTAATGAAGTTTTCTTCAATCCAATCCGAAGGGAACATCGGTGGAATCCGCACAGGCAGAGAACGCGATAGCACTAGCCAACGTCCATCCGCACAACGGTACCCCAACTCAACCGTATAATCTCGATCGCTTACAGGAATTGGCAAGTACCACTCTCTCGCCATTTCGTCGCAGGGGTATTCTTGAATGCTGTGAGGTGGTTGATGATTGAGATCTCGATCGGTGGAATCGTAAACACGTAGTGCTAGTTGCTGACCACCTTGATGCCGCTTTTGTTCTTTTTCAGAGTTGGAAATATCCCAATAAACATATGCCCATTGAGGATCGCGGGGCATGATCGCAATCCGACTTTCGCCATAGCCATGTGGCAGATCGCCTAGAGATTCATCCACCTCTGCTAATGACATTGATGCTGGTTCTTCGCTCCCTAGATTAAATTTTGTTGCTTCCACAATTTCTTTTACCTCTGAGTTATTGCTGTGCGATCTGTTAATTATTTGAGATGGACTGACAGCTAGCTGAGCAGTTTTAATTGCATCTAGGAGTTGAGACTTACGCATACGGCTATAGCGAGAAATTTCAAATTCCTGTGCTACCTTACGCAGTTGACGCAATGTCATTTCTTCGAGAGGGGGGCGTTCTTTTGCCATAGTTGCACCTCGTAATTTGGATGATTTTAATTGATCTCACTAAGCTAATCTGCTTTCTGTGTTACGGATTTGTTACAAACCAGTGTGAACAGAATACATTTTCGCTCATTTGTAACTGTGTATAGCAGTATTACATTTTGGCGATCTGGTTTGGGGATCAGTAGTCAGATAACTTGTTTACATTGTTTGCAAAAATCCCCGATTGGTCAATAACTTTGCCATCTGATTTAATCCGCCTTTACTTCATGCCTGCTGTTTAACACCGTATAAATACTTGGCTAAAATCGCCCTGTGATAGTACTTCATTCGATCGATGTTAGATCCTAGATGGGATCGGTTGGGGATCGCAAATGTTAGCAAATCATGACATTATGTTAATTTGATCCCCGTTACCAGATTTGACTTATGGTTTCTCCTGCCTTTTACTTTGATTTTGATATGCAAGCGCAATTGTTGCCTATAGAATCGAATATGTTGCAAATGTTAAGAACTCGAAATCTTTTATGAAAAAAAATATCACTGCCCTGTTTTCAAAATTCTGGAGCCGCTTTCTGGCATTAACTTTAGTCGCTGTAATTGGTTTGACTGGATGTGGTGTCGATCCAGGTGGATTAACAGGAAACTATGTCAGCGATGCTGAGGCAGTCATTAAAAGTTTGCGTTATGCGATCGAACTACCTGATAAAGACGCGGGTAGAGTTGCAGCTCAAGCAGATGCTCGTGGCAAGATCAATGCTTTTGCCTCACGTTATCGTCGTGACGCTGACAAGCTCAAACTTTCTTCTTTCACAACGCTCCGCACGGCACTCAATGGTCTAGCAAGCTACTACAACACGACATCGAAGCGTTCTGTGCCCGTGAAAGTCCGCGATCGAGTTCTAGTGGAATTAGCTCGAGCGGAAACTGCACTGTCACAGGGACGTTAATAGATTGCTAGAAATCTAGTTCCAAGATTTAGCCCAGAAGATCAGAGTACATCCGATCGATAAGAGGCTGATAAAACTGAGGCGCATTAACTGGATTGCCTGAGTAATCGATCGAGTCGTGATTGGTTGCTCAGGCTCTCCTAGCAATGGTTTCGATCTCACTACACCTTTATATGTATTGATACCGCCTAACTGCACATCTAGCGCCGCAGCAAAGGCACACTCACTCCAGCCAGAGTTGGGGCTATCATCTTTGGGGGCATCTCTACAGCAAAGTCGCCAAACTCGCTGCGGATGTCCACTCAGGATCGCAATACTCAAAACTGTATAGCG
This sequence comes from Pseudanabaenaceae cyanobacterium MP8IB2.15, assembly GCA_030248825.1. Lineage (GTDB taxonomy): Bacteria > Cyanobacteriota > Cyanobacteriia > Pseudanabaenales > Pseudanabaenaceae > JARCMB01. The sequence goes on from JARCMB010000114.1 coordinate 11,378, forward strand.
GCAAGGCAACCAACTTAAGACATCTTCTAATTTGGCACTGAACCAACCGAGATCGGTATAAGGAGGTGCCTTATAGCCAATAGTTGAATCTAGTGTACTGGCAGCTTTATAGGCTAAAGCCAAGGGCACGCCACCTAGAAGGGCGAAAAATAAAGGCG
>JARCMB010000489.1 GCA_030248825.1 Pseudanabaenaceae cyanobacterium MP8IB2.15
CGATCTGAAATCCAGCCCAGTAAATACATAGCAATGACTTTATCTTCTTCGCTTTCATTCCTAGAACTACCTTTATTTCCCTTGCCAGAAGTAGTTTTGTTTCCAGGACAATCGTTGCCTTTGCACATTTTCGAGTATCGCTATCGCATGATGATCAACACTGTCCTAGAAGGCGATCGACGCTTTGGCGTGTTGATGATGGATTCCGAAACAGGACAGCCCACGAATGTCGGTTGTTGTGCTGAAATTTTGCAATTTCATCGCCTGCCTGACGATCGATTTAAACTACTGACGATCGGTCAGCAAAGATTTCGGGTGCTGGATTATGTGCGCGAAAAGCCCTATCGTGTCGGCATGGTGGAATGGATCGAAGATACGCCCAGCGACGAAAATCCCTATCTGTTGGCGACCGAAGTGCGAGAATTACTCAATGATGTTGTGCGCCTCTCCCAGAAGCTCACCGAGCAAGAAATCGAAATGCCGCAGATTCCGCGCAGCCCGATCGAACTGTCTTACTGGATTGCTAGCAATTTTCAGGGTGCAAGTGGTGAACAGCAAGCTTTGTTAGAAACTCAAGATACCTCAGCCCGTCTGCGCCGCGAAGCCGAAATTCTTTCGTCAACTCGCAGTCAGCTCGCGGCCCGTACAGTGCTCAAAGAGACCTTTAGTGAATAATTAGCGCATGAAAATTGGCGTTCCCACGGAAATCAAAGATCGAGAGTTTCGGGTCGGATTAACACCTGCCGCGATCGAATCTTTAGTAGCTCGATCTCATGAAGTCAAAATTCAATCTGGGGCTGGATTGGGGTCTGGGTTTAGCGATCGAGAATATGCTGATGCAGGTGCGATTTTAGTCGATCGAGCTGCCGAAATTTACGCCCAAGCATTGGTCGTCAAGGTCAAAGAACCATTACGGTCAGAATACAAGCTGCTCCAGTCAGAGTCGATCTTGTTTACTTACTTGCATCTGGCAGCCGATCGAGAATTGACTCAAGCTTTAATCGTCTCAGGCGCGACCTGCATCGCCTACGCGGCCGTCCAGCTTACTAATGGATTGTTGCCTTTACTCACACCAATGAGCATAATTGCGGGAAGATTAGCCGTCCAGTTTGGGGCGCACTTCCTCACACGGCAACAAGGTGGCAGAGGAGTCTTGTTGGGTGGCATCCCAGGTGTAAGCCCTGGCAGAGTTGTGGTACTGGGCGGCGGTGTGGTCGGCACAGAGGCAATTCGGATCGCGATCGGGATGGGCGCAAGGGTGCAGGTGTTGGATGTGAATCTGACACGGCTGGGTGAGCTAGAAAATATTTTCGGTTCAAGGGTGGAATATCTATTCAGTACACCTGCCAATATCACAGCGGCTGTAGCAGATGCCGATCTGGTAATTGGCGCAGTATTGGTAACTGGGAGTCGTGCACCTGTGCTGGTCTCAAAAGAACTGGTGAGTAAAATGCGATCGCATTCGGTAATCGTTGATGTCGCGGTCGATCAGGGTGGCTGTATCGAGACTGTGCATCCGACTTCCCACACCAATCCCGTATACGAAGCTGAAGGCGTATTACATTACGGTGTACCGAATATGCCTGGCGCTGTTCCTTGGACGGCAACTCAAGCTCTGGTCAATGCGACTTTGCCCTATGTCAGATCGATCGCCGATTTTGGACTCGATGCTCTCAACCGCGATCCAGCTTTAGCCAAAGGTCTAAATATTAAACACGGTAAAATCACTCACCCCGCCGTCGCTGCCGCCTTCCCCGACTTATAGAAGTGATTAGCTGATGAGAAATAGCAAAAACTGGCAACCTCGACACATACCCTGGGGAAGTTTACTCGCTATTTTTTTGCTTTGCTTTGTGCAGGGCTGGCTTTTGAGTGAAGCGGCGGTGGTTGTCGGGGTTGTGTTTCTGGTCAGTATTCCCGTTGTTTCGATCGCTGTATGTTCGCCCGATCGAAAAATTATCACGGCTCCGCTTGCTGCTGCTTGGAGTGGGTCGATCGCTTGGACATTAGCAGAATCGATCGATAACTTCTGGCACGGTTCTCTATCTTGGTTAGCTATGGTGGCAGTAACGATGTCGATGTTTCTAGTTCTGGTATTTGCTTGGGCTTGGTGTGAAGTGGCGATCTCGATCGACAAACAGCTCGGTGAATATACGAGTTCGATCGACATATCACTAATGCTAGTAGTCAATTCTTGGCTAGGTTTATTACTGGGATGGTTTGCCGCCAGCAGATGATATGGAACGGAGAGGGAGGGATTCGAACCCTCGTTAAAGTCACCCCTAAACAGCATTTCCAGTGCTGCGCCTTCAACCACTCGGCCACCTCTCCTGAAAATTCAGGCATTTCATATTACCAGAGTAAAAGGTACATTCCCAAAATTTTTCTTACCGATTTAGAAACTAAGTATTTTCAAGATCTGGATTACTGCCTTTTTTGTCTTGACTTACTTGTTTGACGCTAAACACTAAGTCCTGAATTGCGAGGAAGCGCAAGAGCTGAGATAGACATCTAATCGTGGGAGAGGCAATTCTGGTTGCGAGACTGCTAGTTCCCCAGCAGGCATGAAACGATCTTCATTGAGGCTCCCAAAACATTAGCAGGTTTGGGCGCGCAGCCAGGCCCAGGGCACGGTGACGAGTTTGTTTGAAGTTGGGACAAAAGCCCGTTGCCCGAAGACATCGTACTTATTCGATTCGATCGAATTGAGAATATTGCGGTACAGGATCAACGACGACCACACGGGCCAACGCGCATCTCGACACAAAAAAGAAATTCCTTGTTCGGCTTGACGATACATTTCCCGCGC
>JARCMB010000115.1 GCA_030248825.1 Pseudanabaenaceae cyanobacterium MP8IB2.15
AGCTCATGCCACTGAGATCGGCAAGATGCTTGAAGCAGCAATAAATCAATCCTTAGCTCACTTAAAAATTGCCGTAGAAGCCTCGATCGACGACAGTAGCTTAATTTTGAACCTAACATCAGATCGGGCGCAAGATCCAGTAAGACTCATGGAGCTTGTGAGCAGGGAAGTTGCGGCTTTAAGTGTAAGATCGATCGCACGGGTCAAAGTTTATGGGTGGCGTACAGGTCTAGATTCGTCAGAACAAGATTCATCAGAACAAAATTTATCAAAGCCAACACCGTCTTAGCGGCAAGAATTTATCCTTAGCTCTTTTGCCAGCGATCCTAGACAATCAAATTCAAACTTAGATCGATCTAAGACTGAAACGGAAGATTCCCTACCAGATCCAAAAATGATTAATCTAGGTGTAGAGACACAAAAAAAAGAATTGGCAAAAGGATTAGGCAATAAAATGATAGGTAAATCCGATCCTCTCGATCCAAATCCAAGTCTCCGTTTTAGTCACGATGTCACAACTGAAATCCATGAGACAACCGCCGTGAATATTAAATCTTTAGCACCTAACTTCCGTCCACCTCAAATGCGACTGCTTTCTATTGGTGCAGCGATAATTTTGCTTGGCTTAGGATTAGGTATTTGTATTAAGTTCCTCACGGCAGGAAACAACTCTAATATTCCTAGTCAAACATCAAACTACCAAAATCAACCTTCCGATCTCAATCCCTCGATCGATCCTCAAGGTTCACAAACCACTAGTCCCAGTGATGATATTTCCCTGACTGAATTTCAGCAAATCAAAAAAGGGATGAAACTCGATCGAGTTCAGCAAATAATTGGCTCCGCAGGTCGATTGATCGCTGATAGTAAAGTCGGCAACGTCACTGGGCAAGTTTATTCTTGGAAAAATTCGGTGGGCAGTAACGCCATCATCGAGTTTAAAAATGGAGTTGTTGTTGCCAAAGCTCAAGCAGGGCTGCAATAGATTTAATCACCTTGACTGCTAAGTTTAAAGTAGTAACAACTTAGTCAAAGCTGCACATGACAACTCATCAGCCAGAAGTAAATCCAGATCTGAGTTCAGATCCACAACTCGCAAATCTAGACTTAAATTCAGGCTTACCGCCGAAACTCAACTTATTTACCATGTTTCGGCTGGGTTTGTTCCAAATGGGACTGGGCATGATGTCATTGCTGACTTTGGGAGTGTTGAATCGGGTGCTAATCAATGGCATGGAAGTCCCTGCGGTGATTGCTGCGAGTGCGATCGCCATGCATCAGTTTATGTCTCCAGCACGGGTGTGGTTTGGGCAAATGTCTGACTCAAAGCGACTGTTTGGGTTACACCGCAGTGGCTATGTCTGGATCGGGGCGGCGATTTTTGTGGTCGCTTCATTTGTCGCAGTTCAAGTTACTTGGCAATTGGGAGACAGCATCAATCTAACTTCAGGCTGGCAGTGGACAAACTCACAACTTGGATGGGCAGGAGTTTTGGCTTTTGTGTTTGCGATTTACGGTCTAGCACTCAGTTCTAGTTCCACACCTTTTGCCGCTCTCTTGGTCGATATTTCCGATGAAGAAGATCGATCGAAGCTAGTTGGCGTGGTTTGGTCAATGCTGATGGTCGGGATTGTGATTGGCGCGATCCTCAGCAGTAGTTTACTTAAGGAAATTGCTAATGATACCCCTGTAGCAGTTTTACGTGCGGCGATCGATCGACTATTTTTAATCGTGCCTTCGATCGTGTTTGGCTTAGCATTACTAGCCACAGTTGGAGTCGAAAAAAAATATTCGCGTTTTCGTCACCGCACTACGCTAGTCGAGCGGGAAGACAAAATTACACTAGGACGAGCATTACGAGTGCTTACCGCTAGCCGCCAAACAGGGTTGTTTTTTGCTTTTCTGCTGATCATGACTACTAGCCTATTTATGCAAGAACCGATCTTGGAACCCTTCGGTGGCGAGGTGTTTCAGATGACTTATGCCGAGACTACGAGAATCAATGCTTTTTGGGGTACGGGGACGCTAATTGGGTTGAGTGCAACGAGTTTTTTTGTTGTGCCGCGATTAGGTAAACAGGCGACCACTAAGTTCGGTTGCTTTGCTGTTGCAGGTTGCTTTGGCGCGATTATATTAGCAGGATTTACCCATAATCCTGCTGTCTTAAATACAGTGATGTTCGTATTTGGACTAGCCTCTGGGGTTGTAACTTCAGGTGCGATCAGCCTTATGCTCGACCTCACTGCTGCCGAAACCGCAGGGACATTTATCGGGGCGTGGGGATTAGCTCAAGCAATGGCGCGGGGGATCGCAACTGTGGCTGGAGGATTAGTTTTAGATCTTGGGCGAAAATTATTTTCTATGCCAGAACTGGCTTACGGCTTAGTTTTTGCGCTCCAAGCGATCGGTATGATTGGTGCAGTTGTGCTGCTGTCTCGCGTCAACGTGCAGGAATTTCGGGTCAGTGCTAAACAGGCAATCGCCAATGTAATTGCCTCAAATCAAGACTAGTGAATATTCAGCAGGTAGATTA
>JARCMB010000490.1 GCA_030248825.1 Pseudanabaenaceae cyanobacterium MP8IB2.15
AACCCACAAAAGAGCAATCTTCTCAAATAGAAGAAACTCTAACTGGGTTCGCTAGTGCTTGCAATCATATCAATAATACCGTCGATCCGAAACTAACTAGGGCTTGCTGAAAAAGCGGTTAAGCGGCAAGTATCAGATAAGGAAAAAAAGAAGACTTCTTGGCAGTAGACACGATCGAACTGGATAAAAATCCATAGCTTCATTTGAAAATTATTCTAAATCAACTAAGCTTAGCCTTGAGGTCTGTTCCTTTTTACCTAAAGAAACTTCCAGCATTTTTAGCAGTTCTCCAGTAACTTCAGCAAAAGCTTTGGCACTGCTCGAATTTGGATGTGCTAACGACACAGGTAAAAAATCATCTACAGCTTTCGCCACATTGACATCGTTGGGGATTTTAGTTTTAAAAATTTTCGTACTACTAAAATCTGCACTCACTCGATCGATCACCTTCTTGTAATATCTACTGAATGTAAAGCCTGCCGACAGGCTAAACACGATACCCAATAACTGAATATTAATTGACATGTCATCGCGATAGAGTTCACGCAATTTCTCAATCCGTCTTTCTAATAACTGGATGCCAACCACAGAGAGTGGCTCAGGCTTTGCGGGCATAAGGTAATAATCGCTAGCAATAATGCTGCTACGGGTAAGGAGGTTATAGCCTGGGGCACAGTCGAGAATGATCAAGTCGTAGTTTTTAATTGCCGAAGCCAGAATGCCTTTGATTAAAGTTTGCTCAAACTTGCTCCAAATCTGCTGAAAAGTTTGTTTTTCTTCATACAGTAGCGAGCGGTTGTACAACATTTCCGAGACTAAAAATTCATCGTATAGATCGATATCTCCTGCTAGAAGATCCAATCCATTGACTTTGCAAACATGGGGGATGATCAGATCTTTGACTTGGTAAACCTTTTCGTTTGGGGCATTGACCTGCATTCCATAGTGAGAGATCGCTTGACTGACCAAATGCCGCAAGGTGCGCTTTTCTTTGCGACACTTAGCAAATTCGGCAGGTGAAATCATGCTCAGCGTGGCACTGATTTGGGTATCTAAATCTACGACTAAGACCTTTTTACGGTGGATTTTAGCCAGACAAGTGGCAATGTTGACAGTTAAGGTGGTTTTACCAACTCCACCTTTCATATTTACTGTTGCAATCACTTTTCCCATGATTTTCTAGCCTAAAAATACATACATAATTGAATCGCGATTAAGTGCATCAACAATACACTTTATTTCTACATTCTTATCAACTTGTTGATATTTTACTGGCATTCTAAATGAGTCTAGATCGACGTTTAACCAAAGAAATTGATAGCTCAGTCCATATATTCAGTCTGTGACTTGGGTTGAGCGATCTCAGGCTCTATATTTAGTCAAACTAACGCATGTGCAGGTAACATGATTATGGATCGTTAAGCAAATATAAATTTATGGGTCGTGTCATCAAGGCGATCGCACCTCATGGCGGTCAGTTAGTTAACCGTCTGGTGTCAGAAGCGCAGCGTCAAGAATTTCTTAGTAAAGCCGATTTTCTGCCAAAAGTGCAGTTGACCGCTCGATCGCTCTCGGACTTAGAACTCATTGCGATCGGGGGATTCAGTCCATTGTCAGGCTTTATGGGAAAAGCCGATTACGAATCTGTTGTGATCGATATGCGGCTGCACAACGGTCTACCTTGGTCAGTCCCGATAACTTTACCTGTGAGCGAATCGATCGCCGAATCCCTGACAATTGGCACATCGATCCGTCTAGACGACCCCAATGGCAAGTTTATTGGCGTATTGGAACTGAGTGAGAAATATACTTACGATAAGCTCAAAGAAGCTCTGTATGTCTATCGCACTAACGAAGATCGCCATCCTGGAGTCAAAGTCGTCTACGAGCAAGGAAACATCTACTTAGCGGGGGATGTTTGGTTAATGGAACGCCGCGCCCATTCCCAGTTTCCCACTTATCAAATTGACCCAGCCGAATCGCGTCAACTATTCCTGCAAAAAGGATGGCGCACAATTGTGGGATTCCAAACCCGTAACCCGATCCATCGTGCCCACGAATATATCCAAAAGTGCGCGCTCGAAAGTGTGGATGGACTATTCCTACATCCATTAGTTGGGGCGACGAAAAGCGATGATGTCCCTGCGGATGTACGGATGCGTTGCTATGAGATTATGCTAGAGCACTACTTCCCCCAAGATCGAGTCATCCTCGCGATCAATCCTGCGGCAATGCGTTATGCTGGGCCACGCGAAGCGATCTTCCATGCGCTGATCCGTAAAAACTATGGCTGTACACATTTCATCGTTGGACGCGATCATGCTGGGGTAGGCGATTACTACGGCACATACGATGCTCAGTACATTTTTGATGAGTTCGAGCCGAGTGAATTAGGGATTACGCCTCTGATGTTTGAACACGCTTTTTATTGCAAACGCACTAAAGGCATGGCAACCAGCAAAACTAGCTCTAGTTTGCCTGAAGAGCGCGTCCATCTCTCAGGCACAAAGGTGCGGGAGATGCTACGTCGGGGAGAATTACCACCGCCAGAGTTCTCTCGTCCTGAAGTCGCGGCTGAACTGGCTAAAGTCATGCATCAGATGGCGATTGCTGAAGCTGCCACCGAATTCCAAATATAGCAATTCTTCGCCAGATATACTAAAATCACCTGACCTTACAGCTTAGGTGATTTTAGTAACAGTCTAAGCCTAATCTTAATGGTCAACCATATGGGTAAATTTGAGAGCATATCAATAAAAGGTTTTCGTCGTCTTCGGGATGTCGATCTTGAGATGAGAGATCTCACCGTAATGATCGGAGCAAACGGAGCAGGGAAGACTTCTTTTTTAGATGTTCTTTCGGCGCTAGCTGCTTCAGCCAATGGGAGGTTGTATGAGATATTTCAGAACAAAGGGGGCTTGAACGAAATCTTAACCAGAGGTAATGCTCAGGAACTAGAAATTTCAGTTTCTATGCAGGTAGCACAGGAAAACCCTTTAAAGTATTTTTTAGCCATCTCTCCAAGAAGTTTATCTTATGAAATCAAGAATGAGACTTTAACCCAACGGAGACATCAAAGATCAAAAGAACCTTTTAAATATATAGATTCTGATGGTTTAGATATTAAATATTTTAGTCAAGAAGATGGCAAGCTTTTGAGGCCAAATTGGGAACATAATCCGCTAGAAACTTCACTTTCTCAAGTTCCTAAAATGTATCGCGAACCTGAAAACTTGAGAAAGAGTCTTGCTTCATGTACCTATTATGGGGCACTTGATGTTTCAGGAAAAAGCCCAGTTCGTTTACCTCAAACAATGCGTCCTGCAAAACTACCAGGTTCAAAAGGAGAAGATTTGGTTTCCTGTCTCTACGATCTAAGGGAGACCGATCGAGATCGCTTTGAAATGGTCGAGAGTATTATTTCTGCGGCATTTCCAGATTTTGAACGCTTAAACTTTCCGCCAGTAGCAGCGGGAACTATCTCTATGACTTGGACAGATCGAAATTTTTCTCAACCGATCTATGTGCATGAGTTGTCAGAAGGAACACTGCGCTTTCTGTGGTTGATTGCGCTGCTTCAAAGTCAAAATCTAACCACGATTACCTTGTTAGATGAGCCAGAAGTTAGCTTACATCCCGAACTTTTGCGGCACTTAGTATATCTGATGAGAGAGGCGGCAAAGCATACACAACTGATCGTCGCAACCCACTCAGATCGACTGATCCGATTTCTTGAGCCGCGTGAAGTTCTAGTTTGCGACCTCGAAGAAGGGATGGCAAAGATGACATGGGCTGACACGATGAATTTAGATAAATGGCTGGAAGATTACACGCTTGACGAGGTTTGGGCAATGAATGTGATTGGCGGTCGTCCATGAAAGTTGCTATTTTAGTCGAAGGAGCTACCGAAGTGGCATTTAAAGAAAAGCTACACGAGTTTCTAAAAAATCGTTTAGGCCAAAAAATGCCAAGACTCGACTTTAAACCTCAAACCGGTCGAATTCCTAAAGAAGAAAAACTTAAGCGTGTTGTTGAAAACTTGTTAGGTGACTATGATGCTGTGATTGCGCTCACGGATGTTTATACAGGCACAAAGGACTTCCAAACTGCCGAAGATGCTAAAGCGAAAATGACCCAGTGGGCAGGCAACAATCCTAAATTTTATCCTCATACAGCATTACATGATTTTGAAGCATGGTTGCTACCTTACTGGGATACTATCCAAAAATTGGCAAAACATAATCGTTCGGCTCCTAGTGGTGCGCCTGAAACGGTCAATCACCATAATCCACCTTCTGATAGAATCAAAGAGATTTTTGAATCAGGCAAATCACTAAGCTACAATAAGCCAATTCATGGAAAGAAAATCTTAGAGAAAAACGATCTGACGATCGCGATTCAAGCCTGTCCAGAGCTAAAAATGTTTGTGAATCGAATTATTTCCCTCTGTCATAAGAGTAAAAAGATTCCGTGATTAAATTTAGCAGGCAGATCGTCCTGACGTTTAAGCTTTCTATTCATTTGGCTCTTCAATAACGCGGTGATGATCGGTCAAGGCTTACAATAGAAATGAAAATCTAACTCTTGTCGTCAGACTGGTTGATATGTGGAAAACATCCCTCTAAATTTTATTACCAGCAAGAGAGATGCTGAGATTATCGTCGATCGAGATGGTATTGTGCAGTTCGTTAACCCTGCGGCTGAAATTTTATTTAAGCGCAGAGCCGATGAGCTGGTAGGGGAATTATTTGGCTTGCCTGTAGTGGTGGGCGATCGAACCGAGGTGGATATTATTCAGCGCGGCGGTAAAATCACCTCAGCCGAAATGCAGGTGACTGAAGCCAAAGGCGATGATGAAATCCACTACATCGTTGCCAGTTTAAGAGATATCACCGATCGAAAACTCGCCGAAGAATCATTGCGGTTGACCGAACGCGCGATCGCTGCCAGCAGCAACGGTATTTTGATCTCTGATGCGACCAAGCCTGACAATCCGATTATTTATGTTAACCCTGGATTTGAGCGAATTACAGGTTACAGTGCCAGCGAAGCGATCGGGCATAATTGTCGGTTTTTACAGGGCAATGAGACCAATCAGCAAGGGTTGCAAGATTTACGTCAAGCCCAGAGGCAAGGGCAAGAATGCCATGTCATCCTCCACAACTATCGGAAAGATGGCACACAGTTTTGGAACGATCTGTATATCTCGCCTGTGCGCGATGAATTGGGGCAGGTCACAAATTTTATCGGCATTCAGACTGATATTACCGAGCGGGTTAATGCCGAGGAAAAAATGCGTGCCAGCGAGTTGCGCCTTAGTACAGTGCTGAACGCGATCAAAAAAGGGATTACCTTCAGCGATGTGGAGGGAAAGTTTGAGTTATTTAATCCAGGCATGGAAGAATTGACGGGCTATTCGATCGATGAAGCAAATGCCTGTGGTGACTTTAACCTGTTACTCTATCACGACCCCGCCGAAAGACAACAGGCGATCGAAGGGACACAACAACTCGACCATCTAGGCGCAACTCACGACTGCGAAGCCAAAATTCGGACTAAATCTGGCGAGATTAAATACGTGTTGATTTCAAGTACATTGGTGCTGTTCAAAAATAAGCAAATGTACTTAAGTGCCTACCGCGACATTACCCAACTGAAGTCCACAGAGGAGCAACTGAGGCTGCAAAATCAGCGTGAACGGTTTCTGAGCAAGATTACCTTAAATATCCGTCGATCTCTTAAACTTGAAGAAATCCTGCAAACAA
>JARCMB010000116.1 GCA_030248825.1 Pseudanabaenaceae cyanobacterium MP8IB2.15
ACGATCGCGATCTTTGACTGGCTACTCCCTGGACTGTCAGGCATAGAATTATGCCAACGACTGAGAGCACATCGTAGTGCTTTACCAGTGTTAATGCTGACAGCGAGAGACAGGATCGAAGATAAAGTGATCGGACTCGATGCAGGTGCGGATGACTACCTAGTTAAGCCATTCGGTACACCAGAACTGTTGGCAAGAATCAGAGCTTTACAACGTCGATCGCCTCAACTCCAGCCGCAGCAACTTCAGGTTGGAACCTTAGTCCTAGACTACAACACTTCCGAAGTTCTGGTACAGGATGTGGCTCAGCAACCACAGTCGATCGCCCTGACCACAAAAGAGTTTCAACTTTTAGAATATCTGATGAAACATGCCAAACAGATCGTTACTCGCGACCAGATTCTCAATCAACTCTGGCAAGTCAGTGCTGAGCCGACTAGCAACGTCGTTGCCGCCCAAATCCGCTTACTGAGACGTAAACTCAGCGAGTATGATTGTGATAACTTGCTTGAAACTGTGCATGGTATTGGCTATCGACTCAATCCTCCGATATGAACCAGAATCGATTATTTAACTCCACCCGTTGGCGGTTAGCAGGCTTTTATACAGGCGTAATGGGAGCAATCCTTGGCTTATGTAGCATTGGGGTTTATCAAATGGTTGCCCATGCTCATTGGCAGTCCCAAGATCGAGAACTGGAAGCTCTTTCTGGTGTGTTGCATGATAGCTTAGAACCGATTCTCCAACGGCCTGGAACGATCGAATCAAGCGTGCGAAGAGTGCTACCTAACCTTTGTATATTGGAGCAGAATAATTGCCAAGCGCAAATGGAAACTAGTTCCAGTCGCCATATCCTCAGCGTATTGCACAGAGATAGTTATTATTACACTCGCTTTTGGGATCTGTCAGGACGATTGGTAGCGACTATAGGCAGTGTCCCAGAGGATATTCCCACCAAATTAGAGACAGAAACCTGGCAAACTTTAAAAGCTAAAAATGGCGATCGATATCACCAAATCTCAATCTTGCTGAAGACAAATCGCAACTTTGCTTGGGGCTATATGCAAGTGGGGCAATCGCTGCGAGAACATGAGTCTCATACTCAGTCACTCAAAACAATTTTGTTGCTAGGATTGCCGATCGGACTGGTTTTAGTTGGTGGTGCGAGTTGGTGGTTGGCAGGATTAGCAATGCGTCCAATTTACCTTTCTTATCAGCAGATTCAGCAGTTCACAGCAGATGCTGCTCATGAGTTACGCACACCTCTATCGGCAATTCGGGCGACGGTTGACTCAGCTAAGGGTATGGACTTCTCGATCGAACCCGAACCCCAAAGTATTTTGCAGAGCATCGAACGGCAAAGCCTGAGACTATCTCAACTGGTGCAGGATCTATTGATGTTGGCACGGATGGAACAACGATCGATCCCGATTAAATTTCAACCATGCTGTCTCAACCAGATCATTGATGACCTGATAGAAGAGATGTCACCTTTAGCGATCGCCGCCGAAGTTGAGTTATCTCAAGAGGTTTGGGGACACTTGCCTCTCTATGCTTTAGGCGATGAAGATCAACTTTATCGCCTAGTGTCGAACCTGCTGATCAATGCGATCCAATACACCCAAAAGGGAGGACAGGTCAAGATCATGCTCAAGAGCGATGACCATCACGCTCTGATCCAAATTCAGGATACGGGGATCGGCATGACGCTTCTAGACCAAGCCCAAATCTTCGATCGATTCTATCGGGTGCATATCGATCGATCTCGCAGTTCAGGTGGCTCAGGACTGGGTTTAGCTATTGTCAAGGCGATCGCCCTAGCGCACCAAGGTAGTATCAAAGTCCAAAGCGAACTGAATAGAGGCAGTGTTTTTACGGTTCGTTTGCCACTAACAAAACTGAATTTTCATATTTCATCGTGATTTCATTTCGATCTGAGAAGCTGGGTTTTTAATGCTGAAAAATCGGCAGCTTAGCTGTTTTTTGTATTTAAGGATTTTGCTCATGACCTCAAATTCTAATCAGCGTTCTCAGTCCATCTTAGGATTATGCCTGAGCCTGACCTTATTGCTTTCTCCTACCAGTGCGATCGCCCATGTAGGACATGGCGATGAGTTTAAAAGCACGACAACACAGCCGATCGATGCCATTAAAGTCGATCCTGAGACCGCAAAGCGATTGCAAATTAAGGTCGAACCTGTGAAGTCACAGCAACTAGTTCTGGCAATCCAGACCACAGGACAGATCGCGGCACTACCCGATCGCAAAGTCGAGATCACGTCTCCGATTAAAGGTTCGGTGATCGAGCTGTTTGTTCAGCCTGGAGCTTCAGTAAGAGCGGGACAGACCGTAGCGATCCTATCCAGCCCCGAATTAGGAGAATTGCGCGTCATTGCTCAGGAAAAGCGAGCAGAGGCCGAAGTAGACTTGCGATTAGCGCAGCAAAACTACGATCGACATCAGCAGATCGCCGTGACGAATATCGCCCAAGCCAAAACCGAATTAAAATTTGCCCAAGAATCATTCGATCGAGACAAAGAACTATTAACCAGAGGGGCAATTCCGCGACGGCAGCTCCTAGAATCTGAGACTAAACTCTTTACTGCCAAAGCTGCAACAAATCGCGCCGAAAGCAAATTAGACCTGCTCCAAGCAGATGCCGAGGTGAAGCGCGCCCAATCAAAAATCCAACTCAGTAATGCTGCTTACCAAGCACGATTGCAACAATTGGGAGCGAATGCCAACCCCGATGGCACGGTAGCGATCGTTTCTCCGATCGATGGCATTGTGTCAGATCGGGAAATCTCTCTGGGGGAGTCGGTAGCAGAAGCAGGCAAAGCTTTGATGACGATTGTGGATAACGGCACAGTTCTGGCTACAGCCAATGTTTATGAAAAAGACTTGGGCAAGATTAAAATCGGGCAGTCTGTGCGAGTAAAAGTTACCAGTCTGCCATCGCAAACGTTTGAAGGCAAAATCTCTATGATTGGGGCGGTAGTGGAAGGAGATAGTCGGGTTATTCCTGTCAAAGCTGAATTGGATAATGCCGCAGGTTTGTTGAAGCCTGGCATGTTTGCTGAATTGGAGTTGGCAACGAGTAAATCCACTGAGTCTGTTTTAGTAATTCCTCGCTCTTCGATCGTCGAGGCAAAT
>JARCMB010000491.1 GCA_030248825.1 Pseudanabaenaceae cyanobacterium MP8IB2.15
ACGGTCGGATCTGTGCTGGCACATCCACGGGCGGCAGAGGTTTCGAGCGGATTGGGCGGGTAAGTGACTCCGCTATGCCTGCGGGTAACTATGCCAGCAAAATCGCGGGGGTAAGTTGCACTGGGGTGGGAGAAGATATTATCGACGAAGGATTCGCTACCAGAGTCGTGGTGCGTGTGACTGATGGCATGAGTCTGAAAGATGCTGTAGACAAGTCTTTTGCCGAAGCTCGGAGCCGAGATCGAGACTTTGCCGCAATCTGTCTTGATGTCACAGGCGAAATTGCTTGGGGTAAAACCTGCGAAGCTCTATTCGCGGCATATCATGACGGCGTTGCGATTGGCTATACTCTTTAAATGCAAGGATGCTTCATGAGTGAAATGCCTAAAATATGAAAGATGTCGTCATCATTGGTGCTGGCTTAGCGGGATTAGTTTGCGCTCAGCAACTTAAGCACTCTGGATTAAATGTCTCAATCGTGGAGAAATCTGGCGGTGTCGGGGGACGTATGGCGACGCGGCGACTACAAGGAACCTGGGTCGATCATGGCGCACAGTACATCACAGTGCGAAGTGACGGATTTGGGCGATTTATCCATAAGCTGCAAGAAGCAGGTATTGTGCAGCAATGGACTCGGAGCGTGCATCGACTTACACCTGATGGGCTTTTTCCACCTAGTGCTGATGAAATGTATCCTCGTTATACCTGTCCTACAGGTATGACTTCGATCGCCAAGCATTTAGCCGCCGATCAAAAGGTAACTAGCAACACTCGCATTGTTTCAGCTAATTTACAAGATCGTAAATGGCGATTAACAACGGAAGATCGAGGACAAATTGTGGCTGATGCAATCGTTTCGACTATGCCTGCACCCCAGTTTTTGCCAGTTTTTGAAGCTGTATTAGCTCCTGCTCCCGCCTTTCTCAAGGCAGTCAAATCGGTTAAATTTTCCCCAAACATCACAATTATGGCGGGCTACCCTAAAGGTACGCCTGTCTCAACTGAGTGGAAAGCGATTCGCTGTGTTGATGATCCAATCTTGAGTTGGGTGAGTCATGACAGCACCAAACATCCCCAAGAAATTACGCAGCCGATTTTTGTGCTTCAGAGTACACGCGAGTTTGCCCGAAAGACTCTAGAAGAAATAAATCTCGAAAAAGCGGGACAGCCTCTGCTCAATCAAGCTTCTCAGCTATTAGCGACTTGGTTTAGCAAACCCGAATGGTGGCAAGTCCATCGCTGGCGTTATGCTTTGGTCGAAGAGGCTCTAGGTGTTGCTTGCCTCTCAACCGAGGTGCCATTACCTTTGGTCTGTGCGGGAGATTGGTGTGCAGGGTCTAATCTTGAAGGAGCCTACCAGTCAGGTTTAGCTGCTGCTGCCGCCCTGCTTGAAATGCTGGCGTGATGCTGGCTCGATCGATAAATTAATTAAAGCTTTTTGTGTACAGAATCGGCGTGCCGTTTTTTGCGGTTATTTCTGGCACGGGCGGAAACGCTATCACCGACAACGCCAATATTTAAAATTACCTGATCCTTGCGAGTTGCTTCTAATTCGGTCAAGTCTTTGTAGCTCACCCAAGCAATACAATCGACAGGGCAAGTGGCGATCGCTTCTTGGACAATTTCTTCTTGATCGCCTTCCTGACTCATTACCCTAGCACGACCATAGTTTTCTTCGAGAAAGAAGGTATTTCGGGCGACGTGAGCGCAATGTCCACAGCCAATGCAGACACTCTCATCGACATAGACCGCACTTTGACGGAGTACACCACCAAGTTCTGGCTCAAACCCAGTTCGATCGATATCTTGAGATCGCAACCCACCACCAAGTTCTGGCTCAAATCCAGTATGCTCCGAAGCTAAAGTTACCAATAGCTCTGGAGCAGTCTCTAATCTCACTTCAGGATTAAAATTAGCCATGCCAGCGTTGTAATACTAAGCGAACTGAACCATCTGCTTGCTGAGTTTGTTCGGCTAGAGCAAAGCCTTGATTTTGTGATTCTGCCATTACAGACTGGACTGCATAGCCTTGGCTCACCTTGTTTAAGAAGCTCTCTACTGTCCAAGGTTGTTGCCAATATTGCATATCAGCGACCAATTCATAGTTTGCCCCATTCCACTTGAAGCCAACATCGTAGCCATTATCTTGCTGGATTACGACTTCAGCCGTTGTCGTCTCACCACGATAGCCACGCAGGGGGGATTCACCTGACTTCCAGCTTACGCCTAAATCAGTCAAGGCTTTTTGCAAAGGTTCGAGGCTGAGGATTTGGGTCTTAATTTGGCTAAAGTGTGACATATGGTTTTAGTTCCTTTGGTTTATTAAAAAATTAGCTACCACTGATGAGAATTAAGTGATCGATCTGGAGTTTTCAACGAATTAGCCAGTGAATTAGTTAGTGAATTAGATTGAGCAACTTCACAATTAAAGTGTTCGGAAGTTAACTCACGATGCACAACTGTACCCAATTTAGCTTCGATCGCTGCTGTAACTTCAGCGCAACTTGAGCCAATAATGCCCGTTACGCGCTCTTCGACTCTGCCATCAGGATGAATGATAAATTCCAGAGTTTCCATATTGTTACTATCGAACATCTATATGTCAGTTTCTCTTAACCTTCATTAAAGCGTCAAGAGGTTTACAAAAATAAACATGGATGTGCCAATGCTATCATTGCAATCAATAAATTGGTTGCAATGATGGCAAGTATTACAGTTCGGAATCTGGATGATGATGTAAAGGCAAAGCTGAGGTTAAGGGCCGCTCATCATGGACGTTCTATGGAGGAAGAAGTGCGCGTTATCTTGGCAGCAAGTTTGTCAGAGGATGATCTACCTAAAAACTTGGGTGAGATTATTCATCAACGTTTTTTGGCGTTAGGTGGGCTTGATTTGCCAGAGCTTGAACGCGAAAGCGTGATCGATCGACCATTGTTTGATTCATGATTATATTAGACACCAATGTTTTGTCTGAGTTGATGAAAGTAGCAAGCAATTCAGCAGTTTTAGATTGGATCGGAGCGCAATCAACCGCAGAGCTATTCACGACAACAATCACTCAAGCAGAAGTTTATTACGGACTAGCATTGTTGCCTATTGGTAAGCGGCGAAGCCAATTGGAAAAGGCGGTAAATCAGGTTTTCGAGCAGGATTTTGAGCGGAGAATTTTGGTGTTCGATCGACATGCTGCTTATGAATATGGAGGCATCGTCGCCCATCGGAAACAACTTGGGAAGCCGATCGCTTATGCTGATGCTCAAATTGCGGCGATCGCTCGTGCTCACAATGCGGATGTAGCAACTAGAAATATTCTTGACTTTTCTGATTGTCAGTTAATTTTGATTAACCCTTGGCAGTCTGATCTCAGCTATGACAATTTCTGATTTGGATAGATAAAGTGAAAATTATTGGGTTAATCAGTGGGACTTCGATCGATGGCATCGATGCGGCGTTAGTAGAAGTTAGCGAAGTCGATCGACGGTTTAAGGTTGATTTAATTGCAGGGCAGACGTTTGAGTACGATCGCGATTTGAGGGCGGAGATTCTGGCGGTTTGTGCGGGTGAGGCGAGAACTGTAGCTCAGATTTGCCAGCTTGACGATCGGATTGCGGCGGCTTTTGCGAAAGCTTCGATCGATCTGACTAAAAAAACTTTAACGAAACCAGACTTAATTGCTTCGCACGGTCAAACCGTATTTCATCGACCACCTGAGCGTGGGGATATGCACACGAAACTCGGCTATAGCGTTCAGTTAGGACGAGGCGCGGTGATTGCTCAATTGACTGGAATCACGACCGTGAGTAATTTTCGGGCGGGAGATATTGCGGTGGGTGGCGAGGGTGCGCCGATGGTGTCGATGCTAGATTGGCTGTTGCTGGTCGATCGACAACACAATATCGCCTGCCAAAATATCGGCGGCATTAGTAATGTGACTTATTTGCCAGCATCAGGTAAGCAAGAGGAAGTGTTTGGGTTTGATAATGCGCCAGGCAATGTTTTGATCGATATGGCGACGCAACAGTTATGCGGTCAGCCGTTCGATCCTAGTGGGAGATTTGCGGCGCAGGGTGAGCCTTGTCTGGAATTGGTGCAGTTATGGTTACAGCAAGACTTTTTTAGCTGCCCACCGCCGAAGTCTACGGGTCGGGAGTTGTTTTGCCCTGAGTATTTGCGTTTACGTTTGCAAGATGGCGATCGATATCAACTATCGAGTTATGACATGCTGGCGACGCTGACTGAGTTTACGGCAAGATCGATCGAGCAGAGTTATCGGCAGTTTTTGCCGAAGTTTCCCGATCGAGTCCTAATCTGTGGTGGTGGCAGCCATAACGATCATCTGATGGCAAGACTGCGAGATTTATTGGCTCCTGCGACGGTGACAACGACTAGTAGTGCTGGTGTCGATGCGGATTTTAAGGAGGCGATCGCGTTTGCGGTTTTGGGTTATTTGCGAGTGGTCGATCGACCTGGGAACTTGCCTTTAGTGACTGGGGCTAAGCGTTCGGCTGTGTTGGGAGAAATTCATTATTATTAGTCATGCGATCATGCGAATGATTATGCTATGCTTGTACCCGCACTTAGGTGAAGTTAAGGGCTTGTAGCTCAGTGGACTAGAGCACGTGGCTACGGACCACGGTGTCGGGGGTTCAAATCCCTCCTGGCCCATCCGAATCCGAATCAAAAAAGCAGGGGATCTATCTAATAGATCCCCTGCTTTTTTATCAGCTAATTGCTCCCCTATCCTTCAAAGGAGAGGGGCTGGGGGTGAGGTCTATGAAACTCCTGAGAAGATTACTAGCCCTAGTACGCCGATGAAGAT
This sequence comes from Pseudanabaenaceae cyanobacterium MP8IB2.15, assembly GCA_030248825.1. Taxonomy (GTDB): domain Bacteria; phylum Cyanobacteriota; class Cyanobacteriia; order Pseudanabaenales; family Pseudanabaenaceae; genus JARCMB01. The sequence continues at coordinate 4,820 of JARCMB010000491.1, forward strand.
CACGAGGGCGTAGAATTGGGCTTTGCCGTTCTCGAAGTATTTGAGGGCTTCGCCTGTAACTACGGTGGCGAAACCTGCGAGGTTGACTACGCCATCGACAATTTTGGAGTCTACTTCTAAAACTTGACGGGCAAGGCGGCGAGAACCTTGGACGAAGATCAAGTCGTAAATTTCATCGATGTACCACTTGTTTTTGGAGAATAAGTACAATGGTTCGATCGATTTGGCGATCGAAGCGGCTGAAATCTTATTCAGGCGATACATCAAGGTTGCTAGGGTGATTCCAATCGTGACGATCCCGACGGAGCTGCCTGCCATCACCAAAAATTCGGGTGTTAATCCTTCGGAATGAACTGCTTCGACCACTTCATTCGGGGCATGGATGAAGTTTTCAAAGTAGTTACCAAAAGGTGTTCCAACTAGACCAATCAACATTGATGGGATTGCTAAAACCATTAACGGGAGGGTCATTGATAGTGGTGATTCGTGGGGTTTGTCAGAATGATCTGAGCTATGGCTGTCATTACTGCTATGGTGATCGTCGGCTGCGATCAAACCTGCGATTGCCATATTTTCGGCTTTTACTTGGGCGATTAATTGCAGTTTTGTGCCTTTAAATTCGCCTTCAAATGTATTGAAGTACATCCGAAACATGTAGAAAGCTGTGATCCCTGCTGTGCCTAGACCGACTGCCCAGAGTGCGGGGTTGGCGTGAAAGGCGGAGTCAAGAATTTCGTCTTTTGACCAGAAGCCAGCAAATGGTGGAATCCCTGAGATTGCTAGTGTGCCGATTAGAAATGTGGTGGCCGTAATTGGCATGTATTTGCGTAGACCACCCATTACACGCATATCTTGTGCCACAAATGGATCGTGACCGACTACACCTTCCATGCCGTGGATCACGGAGCCAGAACCAAGAAACAGCATGGCTTTGAAGTAGGCATGGGTCATGAGGTGAAATAGACCAGCACCGTAGGCTCCTACGCCCATCCCCATTACCATGTAGCCGAGTTGGGAGATCGTTGAGTAGGCTAAGCCTTTTTTGATGTCGTTTTGGGTAATCGCAATGCTGGCTCCCAGAAATGCCGTGAATGCTCCTGTCCAAGCGATGATGTTCATCACGGCAGGCAATTCCTCGAAAACGGGGAACATGCGTGCGATCAGGAACACACCTGCGGCGACCATCGTGGCGGCGTGGATCAGGGCAGAAATTGGGGTGGGCCCTTCCATTGCGTCGGGTAACCAGACATGCAGGGGGAACTGGGCTGATTTTGCTGCTGGTCCCATAAATACGAGGATGGCAAACAAGGTCGCTAAGCCGATCGAAATCGCGCCTGAATTGACCAACGATGTTAGTCGATCGCCCATTTCGCCAAACTCAAATGTCCCTGTTGCCCAGTACAAACCGAGCATTCCTAACAGTAAGCCAAAATCTCCCACGCGGTTGACCACAAATGCTTTTTGGCAAGCATCTGAGGCTCCTTTTCGATCGAACCAAAAACCAACTAGCAGGTATGAACACATGCCAACTAGTTCCCAGAACACATAGATCTGGACTAGGTTAGGGCTGATCACAAGTCCTAACATCGAAGAACTAAATAAACTCAAATAAGCGTAAAACCTAACATAGCTGGGATCGCTGTGCATGTAGCCATCGGTGTAAATCTGCACCAAAAATGCCACAGTGGTGACGATCACCAGCATCAAGGAGGCGAGGTGGTCGATCTCAAACCCCATATTGAGGTGAAAGCTTCCCGCCTGGGCCCACTCAAAAGTCCATAGATAGGTTGGATGCCCCTGAATTTGGCTCCACAATAGGTTGATTGAAAGCACCATTGCTGCCCCGATTGCAGACACACTCAGGACTGCATTCGCCTGTCGGAGCTTATTGGTTGCCTCGTTATATGTAATCAGCCCCAGCCCGATGATCGAGGCGGCTGCAAGCGGTAATACTGGAATCAGCCAAGCGTATTGATATGCGAAATCCATGATTTTGGAGGTTATTAAACTCTTCGATTGACGTTTTCCATAAGCTAGTGTACTACAGTCACATATTGGCAAAACTGTAATCCTTGAGCATTTCTACCTTTTTGTTGTTTCGATCGAATCGTGCCAGTCCGCAAAATCTTCCAAATCTGACGGTAAACTATGGAATTGTAACCACCATTAGCAATCAGCCGCAATACCCCCATGCGTCGATCGAAACCGCAGCCTTACTATCTCTACATCGGTCTGTTTGTTTTGGGTTTAATTCTGGCTCTGGGCACGGCGGCTTTTTTGTGGAGATCGCAAGCTAATTTTTCTCCTAGCAAAATCCTGCCTCTGCCACAACATCAATATATTCAGGCTTACTTCAATCACAATCTGGCAAACTCTTACACCGATCCCTACCGCAAGATTACACGTCCTGGCGATAATTTAGAACAGATCTTGATCGACGGCATAAATCAAGCCAAGTCCACTGTAGACATGGCGGTGCAGGAGCTGCGATTACCCAATATTGTTCAGGCACTGGTCGATCGATCGACCTCAGGAGTAAAAGTTCGACTGATCCTTGAGAATACCTACAGTCGGGGCTGGAGCGAATACACTCCTGAAGAACGCGCTAAATTCACCACCCGTCTCACGGATAAATATGCAGATTTTGTTAAATTTGCCGATCTCAATAATGATGGACAGATCAGTCAGGATGAGATTAATCGTCGAGACACGATCCCGATGATCAAGAATGCCCGCATCCCTTGGGTAGATGATACTTCTGACGGCTCCAAAGGTTCGGGGTTGATGCACCATAAATTCATCGTAGTTGATGGTCAAACCATAATTCTTACGTCTGCCAACTACACGCTTAGCGACATGCACGGTGATTTCGACAGTCCTAACACACGCGGCAACAGTAACAATCTGGTCAAAATTAACAGCAAATCGATCGCCGATCTATTCACCCAAGAATTTAACCTGATGTGGGGCGATGGGCCGAGCGGTAAGCCAGATGGATTATTTGGCAGCAAAAAACCTCATCGCAAAGTGCAATATGCCGTACTTGGCGACGCTCAGGTAAGGGTGAAGTTCTCGCCCGATTCACGAAAGGTCAACTGGCAACAAACCAGTAATGGTCTAATTGGTACGGCAATTTCGGCGGCAAAAAAGTCGATCGATACAGCTTTGTTTGTATTTGCGGAACCAATGCTCGGCAATCTTTTGGATAAAAAACACCAAACTGGAGTCAGAATCCGCACCTTGATCGATCCGAGCTTTGCCTATCGGAATTACTCTGTGGCTTTGGATATGTGGGGCTACGTCACACCTCAAGATTGCGCTCTGGGGGATGCCAAACCCTGGGCTAAACCGATCAAGACGGCGGGGATTCCCTATTTGCCTTATGGCGATCTACTGCATCACAAGTTTGGTTCGATCGATCAGACCACCATAATTACTGGATCGCACAACTGGTCTAATTCAGCAAACAACATCAATGACGAAACCCTAGTCGTGATCGATAATCCGATCGTCGCTGCACATTTTCAACGTGAGTTCGATCGATTATTTGACGATGCGATCTTAGGTCCCACGGCAAAAGTCAAAAAGACAGCTAAAACCACCTGTTCTGCTCAGCCACAAAAGTCCCAACCAGAAAAGCCACCTGAGTAATATTTGGTTTTAATCGCTGGTTTGCTTATCACGATCTAAGAGAGAATTAAGCATGGTGCAACAAACCGATCAGGTCATAAATTATGAGTCAAGTCGAAACCCCCGATCTAGGCGTAATTGCCGTAAAAGATATTGACAAAAGGCTAGAAAGCCAAATTCAGGACATTTTGGAAGCAAGTGATGTCACCGAAGAATTTATTGCTGACATGAACTTCCCTGATTTTAGTCAGGATCAGAAAACAATTTTTGCGGTCGAGCGATCGTTGGGAATTGTGGGTGCAACTGCCAAACGCTTACCAATTTCATTTCAAGACAATTACCCAGATATTCCATGGCGAGACATCATCGGTATTGGTGACAAGCTCACCTACGGGTACTTTGAGACCGATATTGCCGTTTTGTGGGAAGTGGCAAAACAACATCTGCCATTACTCAAAACTAGAATGCATGAGGCTTTGGCAAGATTTAGCGATTTCAACAAATAGGGTCAGGGCAAAAACTCTGAATCCAAGACCTGTTCGATCGAAAAAGGAGACTCAACTGGAAAAATCCGCAAATTTAGACCAGTTTCATCGGCTGCCAAGTTGCGAGCATTTTGATAGCATTTTGCCAATATTTCAAGGCAATAAACCTTCAAACTAGGACTATCTTCAAAATCTTCATCCAGTCGGCGACGATGTTCGCGAATCGTAAATTTCCAGCTATTCGATCTCTTGTCTACTTGATATTGCCACTTCAGCAAGTGCATCAACACCACAATCAAATTACTCCGCAGCGCACTTTTGTTACTTCTGCCCATACCCTCAATTTCTTCGATCAAATTCTCTAGATCTAAGGCTGCAAATTTTTGCTCTTTCAATAACTGTGCTGTTGTCTCAACCCAATTCATAAAATCTCGATCGTACAGAGACTTTAGATTTTGAGTATCAAGAGCAGGATCGAGTAATTTTTTAGTTGGCATGACTTTCACCGAGACTTATTACTTATCTTAGATCTTGGCTTAGATTCAATTACAGTAAACCAATCTCACTCAGCCGTTCTTGTAAATATGCTCCTGCGGTAACTTTCCCCGCTAACACGACCTCTGGGCGAGAATGTAGAAACATTGGCATGGAGTAACGAGATTGATTTGCTGCTTCTCCTGGAGGATTGACTACCCGATGCGTAGCCGATCGAAAGTAGCCTTGACTAGCCATTTGCAACATATCGCCCACATTGATCACAATATCGCCTCGATCGAATGGCACTTCCCGCCAAACCCCTCGATCGAGAATTTCCAACCCACTAGCAGTAGCAGCAGGCAAAAGTGTAATCAGGTTTATGTCTTCATGGGCAGCCGCACGAATCGCTCCCGTTGGAACTGATTCGGATTCAGGATCGGATTTAAATTCGATCGAGGGATAGTGCAAAATTCGCATCAAAGAAGCAGGACTGTTAGTCACCATCTCACTCAGAGGCATCGATAAATTTTGCTGGATCGCCCTTGGAGTATGAGCCTCAATCCAGTTCAATAATTCCACCGCCAAGCTTTGCATCTGCTGAAACAGTTCCCAGCTATTGAGGCTGAAGTTAGCAGGCAGATCGCTCTTTCGATACAGATGAAAAAATTCTTTTAGGTCAGGCTTGTCATTACCCTTGGCTTGCTCAGTTTGAAACGGAAAAAATCCCGACTGGATCGCTGGATCGAATGTATGGAGATATTTCACCTCAGAATTAAAAAATTGCTGCCACTCAAAGTAAGTCGCAGCAATTAAAGATTCAGAAATAAAGTGATCGGTTAAAACCGCAAAACCTGTTTGATGTAGTAACGTAGTCAGGCGAGATTTAGCGTCTGGTTGTTGGTAACTGACCTTGAGAGTTGCTAAAGTGCTAATTTCAGGAGCTTGCACGACTTTCTTTTGATTTTCTCAGATTTGCTTGAGATTTGCTTAGTCTTCGTGATCTTCAAATTGATCGCTGAGATTTTTGTTGGGCGCTCCAAAAGCCGTATAGATTGCCAGTCCTGTAAAGCAAATCACAAAGGTTGCGATCGCTACACTTAGAGAAGTTGCCGTTGTCGTAGTTTCCATAAATTATTTGATCTTTTGATATATCAGTACAACTATAATAAATTCAAACATTAAATTTTTAGAAAACTGCATTATGTCACAACGTACTAAGCTAGGCGACATTCTTAGACCCCTCAATGCCGAGTATGGCAAAGTCGCTCGTGGATGGGGCACTACTCCAATCATGGCAATATTTATGGGGCTGTTCCTCGTGTTTCTGCTGATCATCCTCCAGCTATACAATTCTTCTTTAATCCTCGAAGGCGTAAAACTGAACTGGGGCGTTTAGAGTAAATTGTGATTTGCTTTAACGATTTTTGAATAGACAAGATCAATTTAAAAGCTTCTAGAGCATATATTTCAATATTGCCTCGCATAATTTGGCGGGGCATATTTATGTTTATTTTTTGAGTAAAATCTAGTTGTTACCGCGTAAGGTTGATTAAATTATGAATGTTTTTGGGATCGGACTGCCTGAAATGGTACTGATTATGGGTGTGGCTCTATTGATTTTTGGGCCAAAGAAGTTGCCTGAAATCGGGCGCAGCATGGGTAAAGCGATCAAGGGCTTTCAAGAAGCTTCGCGTGAGTTTAAATCTGAATTCGATCGAGAGGCTGAGCTACTAGAAAAGCCAGTCGAAAAACCAGTTGAAAAGCCGACAGAAAAGCCAAAGACTCCTGTTGCTGTAGCTTCTGC
>JARCMB010000117.1 GCA_030248825.1 Pseudanabaenaceae cyanobacterium MP8IB2.15
TAACTTTAGAATCAATTCAAATCAAACAATCAGGTGTAATCAGAGGATCGTTGCAAGTCATCAGAAGATTCAGGCAATCTCTGTTTGTGCAGGAGATTGAGCTAGATGCCTATAGTCCATTCATTACTGTAAAAAATTGGGTGGATTGGCAAGAAGAACAAATCCTCGTTAAAGCTGCCTTCCCGCTTAGTTTTCAAGCCCCTTTTGCGACTTATGAGATTCCGATGGGAGCAATCGATCGAAGCACGATCGCAGAAACACCCGAAGCCAAAGCCAAATTTGAAGTTCCAGCCCAATTTTGGGCAGACATGAGTACGTCAGGCATGGGTTTGAGCGTATTAAACGATTGCAAATATGGTTATGATGCTCAGCCAGATTGCCTCAGACTCACACTGTTGCGAAGTCCCAAATGGCCATGTCCCGATAGCGATCGAGGCGAACATCTATTTACCTATCGACTCCTACCGCATCAAGGCAGTTGGCAAAATGCCCAAACAGTCCAACGAGCTTATGAGTTGAATAGTCCGTTATCACTGCATCGATCGATTGAAACGCTTGGCGATCTCACGAATTTGAGTTTTCTCTCCACCTCATCACATAGCATTATTCTTTCTGCATTTAAGAGATCGGAGGATATGTCGAGTTGGATTTTACGCTTTTATGAAGCACATGGAGAAAGAGTTCAAGCATCGATCGAGTTTTTGCCGAACATCATTGCGGTTCAAGAATGCGATCTACTGGAAAATCCAATATCGCAGATCCAACATCAACTCAACCAGTTTGGTTGCGAATTTCAGCCCTTTGAGATCAAAACCTTTAGACTTGAATTTGAAAACCTCTCCTGTGAGGAGTGGAGACACAGAAACTAACTAACGTGGCGTTTGTTATACTTTCCAGTATGGTCAGTATCAAGAATCCACAGGTTCATAGTCTCAAGAAATCGTTGCCATCTCTAATCTTCTATCTCTTGACGTTCTGCTCTGACCTCTCTAGCAATTTCAGCAAAGAAATGGTTGTCAGCAAATATACCTGCAAACTCTAGCCCCTTGTGAGTGAGAATTTAAATTATGGGAATCGGCATTTCGTATAAACTAAGCCTTCAATCCGCCTCGATCGAACAGGTACGAGAAAAAATCACTGCACTCCGCAATTTTGTGTTGACTTTACCCGTTGCCGAAGTTGACGCACTAGTGGAGTTGGCGGGGGATGATTGCCACATGGACAAGAAAGATGATAATTCTCCCGATCCCTACTTATCACTAAAGATTCGGGCTGCCGAGATGATTGGATATGAAAACAAACGTTTTATCTTTAACAATCCGACTCACCTGATTGGGTTTGAGTGCTTATCTGGAAGAGGCTGCACAATTGCGGCATTTGGTTTAGGTACGTTGGAAGAAATTCAAGAAACCAATAACTGGGTTTGGCGGATATTTTGTAAAACTCAATATGCTAGCGATCCTGAATATGGGGGATTAGATAATTTTGTCCAATCTCATTTGAGGATGATTCAAATCTTGGATGAAGCTCAAAGACTTGGCATCCATTGCAAGGTCGATGATGACTGCGATTACTGGGAAACTAGAGATCTTCAAGCCCTAACTGCCGCCATTACTTCAGGCAACTTTTTGATGGCGGCTGTCATGGGTAAAATTAGCGATGCGATCGCACCGTTGGGATACAAAGATAGTCAGGTTCCGATTAAGGATTATCCCAATTTTGAATATTTAGAAGCAGAGGGTAACGAACAACTCTAGAGCGGTAGATTGAAAGTAGACATACTTCGGTTCGGTAAAAATTACTGGGATTCTTCTGGTTCTTCGCGTTCTGCTCTGATTTCTCTAGCAATTTCGGCAAAGAAAGGATCGTCTGAAAATATGCCTGCAAACTTTAGTAGGGGATTTTTAGATGGTTCTTGAGGTTTACCCCAAATTACACGCTCGTGCTTGTAGACTACCATTCCAGGCTTTGCGCCTTTAGGCTTGAACACATACTTGGGTTCCGTAAAAATCACAGGAACTCGATCGCTTTGCCGTGCCCGACTGTAATAGGCAGCGAGATCGGCGGCGGTTTGTAAGTCTTGCGGATCGGGTGTGGAGCCTGGCGCGATCCGCAACAGCACATGACTACCAGGAATTTCTTGGGTATGAAACCACAGATCGTAATCATTGGCGATCCGAAAAGTCATGGTGTCGTTCTGGAAATTATTTCGACCGATCCAAATCTCAAACCCACTAGGACTTTGGTAGCGGTGACAATCCAGTGTTTCAACTTTTTTGCCTTTTCGATCGACTGGGCGATAGTCTGTAGCTTTGAGATAGCCTTGCTGAATTAATTCCGATCGAATCTCCTGTAATAATTTCAGATCGCTTGATTCTAGTTGTTGCGCTGCCGTGGCAACTTGTTCGAGGTAGCGCATTTCCTGCTGCACTGAGGCTAATAACGGTTCGATCGCCACCTTTGCCCGTTTTTGTTTCTGATGTTTTTTGTACAGCGACTGGGCATTTTGGACGGCATTAAGTTCGGGGTTTAGCGCGATCTGGACTGGCTCGTTCGTTATAAAATCTAGCAACTCGATCGACTTCATCCCAAGTTGCCAAGCTTGGAGGTTTGCCATCAACAGATCGGCTCGATCTTTAATCGCTTCAGCTTGCTCTGACTGACTGAGGCGTTGCTCAAATTCTTCGGCTTTGGTGTTGAGCTTAGCTAACTGTACCTGAAGCGTTTGGTTGATTTGCTGACTAAGCTGCTGAAATTCCTGTTGCTGAATGTATTGACTGTAATACTTGTGGATCAGCCCGTTGACAGGGTAAGTTCCCTGATTATGCTCATGCTTAACGCCTAAAACCGTATAACCTTGATCCACCAATTGCGGCTGGAATTGCTTACTTTCGAGAATTCTGAGCCACGATCTCCAAGCTTGCCATAGATTCTGCCAATCTAGATCGGTCAAGGTGTCAGTTTTAGCCGTGCTATCTAGATTGGTAGCTGCCAAGATCGATCGAATCAGCGAAGAACTTAAGCCCCGATAATTAGTCATAAGACTGCGCTTGATCTCTTGCGGGATCAGGGTTAGTCGATCGAACCATAACTCAAACGGTTCGTTCAGGCTGGGAATCGTCTCTAGTAGACCAGGCGGCATTTCGTATCGATCGCCAGTTTGGATTGGGCGCACACGAGATTGCTTGGTGCTGACCTGATGCGCCGCCGTCACAATCACACCACCATCCGTCACCAGAATGGCGTTACTGTACTTGCCCATAATCTCAGCGTAAAGATGAGCTTGGATTCGATCGCCAGGACGTTGAGCAAATTGTAGATCGACAACTCGCTCCCAGTCGCTCACGAGGCTAACCCCAACTAAAGCCAACCCTGACAACTGGTGCCAGATTTGCTGACTGAACGTAAAAGTATCAGGTTCGAGTAATGGCGACGGACTGAGGTGCAATCGGGCATGTTGAGGATGCCAACACAAAGTTAGCCATAGCTTCTTTTCAAGTGTACGAAGGCAAAGATAAAGTGTATGTCGATCGCGTTGATGGACTTTTTCTAAGCGAGCAGGCAAGCACTCAGCTAATTCGTGACAAATCGCCACCAATGTAGTCAGATCGACAGGCTGCATGTTAATTAATAATTTGGGTTAAACAATGCAGTAGCAAGCAGCAATGCTACGAGCAAACGAACTACCGATCTCCAGTTGAGTCACTAATCTAGCCCAGCTTTGAGTCAAGCCTCGCACCTAATCAGCATTACCAGAAGAGTCGGGTCTAGGACGAATCTGCTCGGCTTCAGGACAATCATCTGACACCAAGATTTCGCTAGATGGTATATTGCCCTTAGGTACAGAAGAAAGTCTTTGGGTTACAGCCCCAATGCTTTCCAGTCGTACCATTTCCTCCCACGCGCAAACTTCATCCTCGTCTTCAGTTTCATATCGAAGTGTGACCACATCACCTTCAATATCTAGTATGCGAGCTCGCTCCAACCAACGTCCTTGATCCCTGAGGTATATCCAAACATCGCCCTTAGACTCACAGAGTTGATATATCTTGCGATGTAGCATTCGCTTATTCCTCTGAGTTATATCGTTTATTGAGTAGAAAGTATACCATCTGGGTTTTGATTTACCTTTGGTATCAGATCTAAACATTATCTATTGTAACGGACTACGCGAAAAATTTTTCTTTACGGCAAGGGAGTGCAGGTTAACTGTTAAAATTTGTGGCAGATTTAACAACTTCTTTATATTTTTAGCCTCAAGTCCGACTCAGATCAGAAATTAGGGAAAATCGCGTGCGAATTGCTGTTGATGCTATGGGTGGGGACTATGCCCCCAAAGAAATTATTGCAGGAGCCTTGATCGCTCAAGCAAAGCTAAATGTAGATGTGTTGTTGGTGGGTGATGAAAATATAATTTCTAGCTATCTCAAACAGCACAAACGGGACGATTACGATCCTAAACGAGTCGAGATCGTTCATGCCGAGGGGCAGATCGAAATGCACGAAGAACCGCTTGAAGCTCTGCGGCGGAAGCCAAAATCCTCGATCGCGGTATCAATGGATCTAGTCAAGAAAAAAGAAGCCGATGCGGTGGTGGCAGCAGGACACACTGGCGCAGCAATGGCGGCGGCATTATTGCGGCTCGGTCGATTGCCTGGGGTCGATCGACCTGCGATCGGGGCATTGTTACCAACCTTGATCCCGCATAAACCCGTGTTGTTGCTCGATGTCGGCGCAAATGTTGACTGTCGGCCGAAATTTCTCGAACAGTTTGCTCTGATGGGTGTGCTATATAGCCATTACGCTCTGGGAGTACATGAACCAAAGCTAGGGCTGTTAAATATTGGCGAAGAAGCTTGCAAGGGCAACGACCTCACTGTGAAGGTGTATCAGGCTCTAGAAGATAGCCAGAGAATCGAATTTGCGGGCAATGCCGAAGGGCGAGATGTGGTGTCGGGCAAGTTTGATGTGATTGTTTGCGACGGCTTTATGGGCAATGTCTTGCTCAAGTTTGCTGAGGGTGTGGGCTTAGTAGCGATGCAAATCCTCAAGGAAGAACTACCGCGTGGTTGGTGGGGCAAGTTAGGCGTAATGCTGATGCGCTCTAATCTCAAAAAAGTTAAGCAGCGCATGGACTACGACGAATATGGCGGCGCGTTATTGCTGGGTGTGGCAGGTGTGTGTGTGATCGGTCACGGTAGCTCAAAGGCTTCCAGTATCTACAATGCCGTGCGTGTTGCCAAAGATGCGGTTGACAATAAACTACTCGATCGACTCAAGGAAAAAATCAAAAAAGAGGTTGCTGTTCCTGTCGCTGATACGCCTGATGATCCACCAACTTAGATCCACCAACTTAAAATTAAGCGTGAAAATTAATAGTATAGGGACGAATTTTGTGTGAGCATTGACACTATTCATTCTTAATCTAGTGGTTAGCTCTGTGCGAGTCATATTAGATGTTTTTGAAAGTTAAGCCTATTTATCGATCAATATGCAAAAACCAGACGTGAGTTATGGTGTACGGATAATCGGGTGCGGTTCTTACGCGCCTGAACAGGTGATGACGAATGACGAACTGAGCCAACGGGTAGACACGTCGGATGAGTGGATTGCCTCACGCACGGGGATCAGAGCCAGACGCATTGCCGACCCGACCAAACAAAGCTTGACCGATCTAGCTACTCTCGCCGCCGCACAGGCGATCGAATCTGCCAACCTCACGCCCCAAGATATTGACCTGATTATTTTGGCGACCTCGACCACTGACGATCTTTTTGGCACTGCCGCACGGGTACAGAGATCGCTTAAAGCCGATCGAGCCGTAGCATTCGATCTAAGTGCCGCCTGTTCTGGGTTTGTGTTTGGCTTAGTCACGGCATCGCAATTCATTCGATCGGGGGCTTATCAAAATGTTTTGCTGATCGGTGCGGATATCATGTCGCGCTGGGTGGATTGGAGCGATCGAGGTACTTGCATCCTATTTGGTGATGGCGCGGGGGCAGTCGTACTCCAAGCATCACCGCAGCAAGATAATTTCCTAGGATTTGAGTTACGCACGAATGGGCAAGACAACAGCTTGCTTAACCTCAGCTACAACTCCGATCGATCGAGTTTTGACTACATTACGATGAATGGCAAAGAAGTCTATCGTTTTGCTGTGAAGATGGTTCCAGAAGCGATCGAAAAATCACTCCATCGTTCTAATTTGACCACCGCAGATATCGATTGGTTGATCTTGCATCAGGCAAACCAGAGAATTCTCGATGCTGTGGGAGATCGCCTAGGAATCGATCGAGCCAAAGTGATCAGCAACATCGCCAATTACGGCAACACCTCGGCAGCTTCAATTCCCCTAGCTTTGGATGAGTCGGTCAGATCGGGAAAAATTCAAGCCAACGATCTAATCGTCGCAGTTGGGTTTGGCGCGGGACTGAGTTGGGGCGCAGCCGCGTTTCGCTGGGGCTAGAATAGGCATAAAAGACCCAGGGCTATGACTGCTACAGCACATCAGTCGATTTCATTGCAGGAGTTTCTGAAGAAGTGTAGTGAATAATTGCTAAAAAGCGAATCGGTAATTCAATCAAGCGTTCAGGCCCATGAGGGATATCTCCCGTAAAAGTAAGAGAATCTCCTGGTTCTAAGAGGTAAGTCTTTTGACCATGCCGATAGTCGAGCTTGCCTTGCAACATATAAATGAACTCAATGCCAGGATGCTCAAATGTGGGGAATACTTCCGAAGCATCATCCATCGTGATCAGAAATGGTTCAAAAGATTTATTTGGGCCTTGGTTATAGGATAAAAGATGATAGGTATGCCCAGATTTCGTGCCGCGTCGCACTACCTCCATTCCCTGCCCTTGCTTAATCAACTGTGCGCCACCTTCTGGGGGATTGTAATGACGAAAAAGAGTAGCCATCGAGACTCCGAGCGCATTGGCAATCTTGACTAAGGTTTCTAGACTGGTCGCAGTCAGGGCATTCTCAATTTTTGAGAGCATTCCCCGTGAGATCCCAGACTTTTCGGCGACTTCGGCGATTGTGAGTCCATGTTTTTGGCGCAGGTCACGGATCGTATTACCCAAGTAACGCCCTAGACTGTCACTATCGGCGGAATGTTGGGATGAAATCGAATCTTCATGCATGATGTGATCGCCAGCCATTTTCTATCCAATTGACTAAGATCCAAATTATCCTTTCCTCAATGCTTCAGCCGCTTGCATTGTTGCTAATAATTGCGTAGCAACTGCACGAACTACTGGAACAGTAACCGAATTGCCAAACTGTCTGTAAGCTTGCACATCAGATACAGCATTGACAATATAATTATCGGGAAATCCTTGAAGTTTCGCACATTCCCTTGGCGTTAGTTTACGTGGTAGTTTCCCAATATCACTTTGGTCAACTAAAATTTCACTTCCATCTTTGTAATATCGTGCGCTTAGAGTATTGGTATATGAACTGTTCCTAGTAAAGAGTGAATAACCGAAACCGTTGCCTTTGTTTAAGTGCTCTTCTTTACGCCGACGATGACCATTCCATAATTTTTCTGAAATTGTGTATTTATCATCTATACACAGAGAATTTTCTAAAATGTCACCTACTCTTGTTGGAGTGCATGGCGGCGTAGGCCAGGTAAACAATTGAGAAAAGTCGATATTTTCACCGTAATAATCACGGTTAAAGCCTACGATAAAGATACGCTCACGATTTTGAGGAACACCAAAATCAGCCGCTCTCAAAACAGAATAAAACACCTGATAGTTAAGTCTATTTGATAAAGCTTCTCGTGCATCCTCGGACATTGGAATATCCGCCGATATTTCTTGGACATTACGCCCTTCTAAAATATCTAATATGCTCTGTAAAGTGCGACCTTTTTCATGCCCTCGCAATTGCTTAACATTCTCTAACATGAATGCTTTTGGACGTTTTTGAGCAATAATTCGTTGAATCTCAAAAAACATCGTGCCTCGTGTATCACTGAAGCCCAGCTTTAAACCTGCCTGAGAAAAAGATTGGCAAGGAAATCCCCCTAACAAAACATCGTGATCGGGAATAGAATTTGCAGCAATTTTTGTAATATCTCCAGAAGGTAATTCTCCAAAATTAGCAGCGTAGGTCTTTTGGGCAAATTTATCCCATTCAGAAGAGAAAATACAATGCCCCCCAGCTTGCTGATAAGGCAAACGGATACCGCCAATACCCGCAAATAAATCAATAAAAGTAAAGGCTGATTTAGTCACTGATTGTTTAAAAGGTGTATGAGTTTGAATTTCAGCAAGCATTTGTAACTTACTGGCTGATGGCTTATGCTCACCTCGCTCCCAGCCACTAATAGTTCGCTCCCCGTTTTCCTTAAGCCCTAAAGATAGTGCAAGCTCTAATTGAGTCATACCTAATTTACCTCTTTTATCCCTGACAATATTTGAATTATCCTCATAATCCACAATGTTTGACCTTCAGAAATATCTAGTATTTGACCCTGATATTTTAATACTTTTTCAAGAATAGTCAAGTTGTTCAACACATAATCAACTCAACATCTGTGCTAGTTTGTACTGCCCTTCAGTACTTAATAAAAGAATAAAAGGCAATGCAAATAATTACGACTGATCGGATAGATGCTGGGAAAGTAGAAATTATCCGAAGGTTTGATGAGAATGTTAGGGGCAAAAGAGCAGACTCTTCAATGGCAAATAGCCGACATGATGGTAAGGATGGGCATTGGCTAGAAAGACAAATGGGAATATCTGCTAATAGGGATAACAATCCCGATCTACTTGGTTACGAAATGAAAAACCAAACGACATCTAAAACTTCTTTTGGGGATTGGTCAGCCAATTACTACATCTACAAAGATAAAAGCACTGGAATTAATAGAAATGATTTTCTGACTATTTTTGGAAAGCCAAATATGGATAAAGGTGGGAGATACTCATGGTCAGGTGAACCTTGCCCTAAAACCAATCGGGTTAATCGTTTTGGACAAACCTTGGTTGTTGATAATAAAAGCAATATTATTGTTCTTTATTACTTCTCCAAAGA
>JARCMB010000492.1 GCA_030248825.1 Pseudanabaenaceae cyanobacterium MP8IB2.15
ATCTCCACAGGTACTTCCGATCTCAACCGAAAGGGAAGATCGTAAACCTCAGCGAACTCCATTAATCGCGATACCACGATCGCATTTACAGTACCCTCTGTAACCTGCCCTTCTTCGCGATGATAACGAAAGCGCTGTCTGATTAGATCTAAAGCTTCTCGCTCTAAAGCCGTTAATACAGGCAAACCCTCATACCATTCCGTGAAAAAATGACTATCAGAAGCTCTTATTAGACCAAGCTTTTGATGCACATGATTTAAGGTCTTAATAACCTGTGTGACAGCAGTTTGAGCCATTTTTTAAGAGAAAAGATGGTTGCCGATGTATAAACTTAATTATACTAAACCCAGTCTAGCTTGATAATCCCTACTCGTTGGAGCTTTCATGCTCTGCATGGTCTTTCTAACATTCCTTAGTTAGTTTGGGAACCAGAGTACAGCAATCCTTAATCTCTGTGCATCGATCGCTTGAGGCTGCGACACAACTCACCAATGCCGTTTAAGCCATTGTCTTCAGCTAAGCGTTTGACGATCGCACTACCAACGATCACGGCATCAGCATTCCACTCCACGACTTGACGCGCGTGTTCGGGTTGGGAAATGCCAAAACCAACACCAATTGGTTTATCAGTAAAGGTTCGCAACGTCTCTATCATCGACTGCACATTTTTGCCCACCTGACTCCGTACACCTGTAACCCCAACGCTACTGACGAGATAGATAAAGCCTTGAGACTTCTTGGCGATCGACTCTAATCTCGCAGGTGGACTGGTCGGCGCAACCAGCAAAATCACCTCTATCCCAATCCGTGCTGCAGGTTCTAATAATCCTTCCGACTCTTCTAACGGTAAATCTGGGACGACTAAGCCGCGTGCGCCCGCATCATAGATCTGTTGGAGAAACTGCTCAATACCGAGATTAAGAATGGGATTGTAATAGGTGAATAGGATAAGCGGCGATCGAAGTTGGGGGCTGACAGTACGGACTAGCTCAATCACATCAGATAGTTTTGTGCCTTGACTCAAAGCTCTGGTTGCTGCTGCTTGGATCACTGGCCCATCTGCAAGCGGATCTGAATAAGGAATGCCCAACTCGATTAGATCGGCCCCGTTTCGATCGAGTTCGAGTAGTGCCTTTGCCGTGATCTCTAAACTCGGATCACCTGCGGTAATAAACGGAATCAGGGCGGCTTGCCCCTTCGCACGCAACTGTTCAAACTGAGCGGAAACAGAAATTACCATCGTCAGAACGCAAAATTATCGCAAAAATTACTACTGATGTCATAGTGCCACAGTATTGACACAAGTATCGACACGGTATCGATCGAGATCTTAAACTAGAATGCTTGAATCAACTAATTTGCGAATTTACTCACTATGACAACCTTAAACCAGCTTGCCAATGCCTTCAACAGCCGTCGGGCCCTCAAAATCATTAGCGGCTTACAAAATTTTGACCATGACTCAGTGCGGATGGTGGTGCGTGCTGCCGCCGCAGGTGGGGCAACTTTTGTGGACATTGCTGCCGATCGAGAGCTGGTGAAATTGGCAAAAGCTCACTGCGATCTACCAATCTGCGTTTCTGCGGTAGAGCCAGCCAAACTTGCCGAAGCCGTTGCCGCAGGTGCAGATCTAGTCGAAATCGGTAACTACGACAAATTCTATGCTCAGGGTCGGGTATTCTCTGCCGCCGAAATCATCGAACTCACCCAAGCCACCAGAGCCTTGCTGCCTCAAATCATGCTGTCGGTCACAGTGCCACACACCTTGCCTCTTGACCTGCAAGTCGCTTTAGCTGAGCAACTGGTTACTTGTGGCGCAGACATCATTCAAACTGAGGGCGGTACTAGCA
Source organism: Pseudanabaenaceae cyanobacterium MP8IB2.15 (assembly GCA_030248825.1). Taxonomy (GTDB): domain Bacteria; phylum Cyanobacteriota; class Cyanobacteriia; order Pseudanabaenales; family Pseudanabaenaceae; genus JARCMB01. The sequence goes on from JARCMB010000492.1 coordinate 1,851, forward strand.
GTTCTCCTGCTCACGGCGGGACGTTGGGCTTGATCGAAAAAGCAGCCCCAACTTTAGCGGCAGCTTATGCGATCGGTCGGGCGGTACAAGTGCCTGTGCTCTGTGCTTCTGGCTTATCTGATGTCACGGCTCCTATGGCGATCGCGGCTGGTGCGGCTGGGATTGGGGTTGGCTCTGCGGTGAATCAACTCAACGATCAGATTGCCATGATCGCGGTGGTGCGGAGTCTGAGAGAGTCTTTAGAAGGTGTTTCTCAAATCAGTTTGAGCTTGAGATAGGACTTCTAGTTGAGCGGATTTAGCAATTCTCTGACTGCTAGATCCGCTTCAGTGGCAGAACTAAAGTTAAGTATAAGGGGGCAACATGGATAATCCCAAAGAACGCTTACTCAAGCATCTCAACCAGATTACGCGAGAACGCGATCCTTACTATGCCTCTGGTGGTCACTTGTATGTCAGAGAATATATTCGATCGAATCTTTCGCAATTTGGCGAAGTGGAAGTCCATCAGTTTGAAGTGAAAGGAAATATCCATCAAAATTTGATTTTGCGGATTAATGCGGCCGATCCTGATGATCGCCAAGATCGATCGACGGTGCTAATTGGTGCTCATTATGATGCGGTTCCTGGTTGCGTTGGGGCTGATGACAATGCCACTGGGGTAGCGGTATTACTAGAATTAGCTCGATCGATCGCGGCAAATCCTGCTCCATATCCCATTCAACTAGTTGCTTTTGATATGGAAGAGTATGGTTTACTGGGCAGTCAGGCTTATGCAAGTTTTCTCAAGCAAGGGCAGCAAAAATTGCGTCTAATGATTTCTTTGGAGATGCTGGGCTATTGCGATCGAACATCTGGCTCTCAGCGTTACCCAAAAGGATTGCAACATTTCTATCCTAATACTGGTGATTTTATTGGATTGATTGGGAATCTACCCGCAATCCTTGATTTGATTCACCTCCAACGTTACATCAGACCATCTGTGCCTTGTGAGTGGCTACCTGCGGGATGGCGCGGACTAATTTTGCCATCTACCCGTCGCAGCGATCATGCTCCTTTTTGGGATGCTGGCTACAAGGCAATCATGATCACTGATACGGCAGATTTGCGAAATCCTCACTATCACAAGCCTAGCGATCGACTCGAAACGCTCGATTTAGATTTTCTCACTGGTGTCTATAATGGATTGGTGGCAGGAATTTCCAGATTGCCATAACTGATATTCCATAAGTATAAGCTTCACGGATCTCATACTAGCCAATGTCCAGCCAATATTTGCATTCACTGTCTCCCTGCTCTGATATCGACATCAATTCCGTCCCAAAGTTCTGCAATTGGTCTAGTTCTCTCATTCATAGCGTCATCCCATCCGCGTCGAAAGCATTCCACCGCAGAATCTAACTCTTGTTCGTTTTCTGTTCTTTGACTGGCTACTATTTCTCGATCTAACAAATCTCTCAATCTGATTTTTTCTCGAAATTCTAGCGATCGCATCATTTCTATAAGCGATTTAAAAGGAATGGATAAATTATCGCCTAATTCAAATCGAATACTAACATAATGACATTATTATATGAATAACTTCA
>JARCMB010000493.1 GCA_030248825.1 Pseudanabaenaceae cyanobacterium MP8IB2.15
AGGAGTGGATTGATTTGCACATCGAAGTAAACGCACGAGTTGATCGTGATCGGCTACGACTTCAACTGCTGTGGCAACTTTGATCGCTTGATCGTACTGTTCCATTTTGCCGTGAACCCCAGCAATATCGGCAATTAGTCTCGATCGAACCGTGATTTCATTCATTCCTCTCGCAATCTTGAAACTCTGGGAAAGCAGATCGAAAGCTTCATCTTTATTGCCCACATCCGCATACTTGTTAGCAATGTCGGTTAAGACTAAAGACTTATCAGCCGAGGCTTCGGTAAGATCGACAATCTGAAGAGCTTGGGTTAGCAACTCGGATGCCTTGTCATTTTGCTTAAGTTTGGTATAGACTGCCGCGATATTTGCCATACTTTGGGCTTTCTCTAGCGGTGTCCGAATCACGTATGCAAGTTGGAAGCTCTTATCTAACATTTTTGCCGCATCTTCAGATTTCCCATCTTTGGCATAGGCGTTTGCCACATCCGCAAAAATCAGCGCACTCTCATATGAGGCTGGCATCGCTTTGGCGATCGAAAGAGCTTTGTCATATTTACCAGTTTCGACATATTTGCTAGCGACATAGGATAAGGCTCTGGGTTCAAATGTCAGACGCACATCTTGAGTCGTGCCTTTACCTGAACTCTTAACGGCGGCTTCAGAGGCATCGAATGCTAGATCTAAGGCATCTTCGGCTTTGTTGGATTTGCCTGTGGCAGCATAGTCGATCGCGATTTCGACAAAAGAACGGGCTTTGGCAGATTCATCCGTAATCTTTTTAGTCGCTTGCAATCCCTCGGCTAGAGTACTTGTGGCTTGGTTAAAGTCTTTGGCATCAGTATAGGCACTTGCAATTGCCACGAGCGAACGCGCTTTCACATAATCATCGGTCACACTTTCGGCATATTTCAGCCCTTGAGATAAGGTTTTTAGGGCTTTATCTTTCTGTCCTGCGGCGGCGTAGGTGCTGGCAATTTTGGCACTGGCAAAGGCTTTGTTGATGTCATCGGGCATTGTGGCGATCGAAGCTAGACTTCGATCGAGAATTGCGACGGCTTCACCTTTCTGACCTGCTTTAACGTATCGATCGGCAACTTCAGAAAGAACGAAGGCTTGATTAGAGGGATCTTTAACTTTTTGGGCAAATTCTAGGCTTTTACCCAGCATTGCACTTGCCTTGTCAGATTGCTTGGCTTCGGCATACCTCACGGCAATTTCAGCTAGGGTGATTGCTTCTCCAATCGTATCTTCTTTGTTCTCAGAACTTTCGTAAGCATTGTTAATGTAGCAGGCGAGGGGAATGCCTTGAAATTTTGGGTCGCTAATTTTAGATCCAGTCTCAGTTTTAGTCTGAGGTTTTACTGCTGACTTAACGATCGACTTTGGTGCTGGTGTCGCGATCGCCGCAAATGCATTAGCCCCAGGAAAGTTGAGGGACAGAAACATTGCTAGGCAAATAGTCAGAACCCGCCGCCATAGCTTTTTTACCATTAGTGCCTCGTAATCTTAATTTCTTAGAGTTGTGTGCAAGCCTTCATGATATTACACAGGATGTTGGCGAAAGTTTCACGTCTCAAATTTTCAAGTACTTTCGCAATTAATATAGAAGAAGCGCGGAAAATTCTGTTCGCACAGTTGTCTAGCTTTTGTCTTAATTATGCTGTCATTAATTCGCCCCGATCTAGCTGAGTTGTCTGCCTACAAAGTGGATGGTGGATCTGAGCATCCCTCACCCGATAAGCTAGACGCTAACGAAGTCTCGATCGATCTACCAGATTGGTTTAAAGCGAAGTTAGGCGCGATCACCCAGTTAGAAATCCAGTCAAATCGCTATCCTGATGGTGAATATGCCAGTTTGAAAAAATTAGTGGCTGATTACGTCGGGTTTAACATCACTCCTGCCCAAATCTCGCTCGGTAATGGTTCTGATGAAATCATTCGATCTCTGCTGATTGTGGCTTGTCTGAATCGTGGCAGCATTCTGGTTGCAGAGCCAACCTTCTCGATGTACGGCATTTTGGCGAAAACGCTGGGGATTCCGACTGTTAAAGTCCCTCGATCGAATCAAGATTTCAGCATCGATCTAGCAGCAGCTCAGCAATCGATCGATTCCGATCGGATCGCCGCCGTATTTCTGGTTCATCCCAACTCACCTACAGGCAACTCACTCACATCAGCCGAGATCGATTGGGTTCGATCGATCCCTGAAAATATTTTGGTTGTGATCGATGAAGCTTACTTTGAATTCTCTGGGATCACACTCACAGGAGAATTATCCCAACATCCCAATTGGGTGATCTTACGCACATGCTCGAAAGCATTTCGTCTGGCGGCCTATCGCGTCGGTTATGCGATCGGGCATCTGGATCTAATCCTCGCGCTCGAAAAAGTGCGTTTGCCCTACAATCTGCCCACGGTTTCCTTTGTCGCCGCCGAACTAGCGATGTCTCATCACGCCGAGCTTCTGGCGAACGTACCTGAGATTCTGGCAGAACGCGATCGACTTAAACTCGAAATCCGCAATCTGGGGATCTCGGTATGGGATAGCGATGCTAACTTCCTTTATCTCCGCAGTGCTGATGATTCGTCGATCGCCAACTGCCTCAAAGCCAACGGCACAATTATCCGCCAAACAGGTGGGGGGCTGCGTCTGACGATTGGCACACCAGAACAAAATCACCGTACTCTATCAAGACTGAAATCGTGTTTGTGAGTAATTCAGGACGATCGATCGATTCCACTTGGTTAAGCCGCACCTCACAGGAAGTTGCGCCCGATCTACTGGGATGTACATTGGTGCGCCAGATCGATGGTGTGGAATATCGCGGGCTGATCGTAGAAACAGAAGCATATGATGCCAACGATCCCGCCTGTCATGGCTATACCCGCAAAACCGAGCGAAACGCGGCGATCTTTGGTGCGCCTGGCTCTGTCTATGTCTATCTAATTTATGGGGTCTATCACTGTATCAATATCGTTACGGATGTTGAGGGGTTTTGCAGTGCTGTCTTATTACGAGCATTGGCACTCGATCCGATTCCTCCTTGGTGCGATTTTACGAATCGCAAAGAGAAGCCAACCCGTGTCGCGGCGGGGCCAGGTAAGCTCTGTCGGGCATTGAGAATCGATCGAAGTCTTGATGGTGTAGTTTTAAGCCCCCAGTCCGATCTTTGGCTAGAGCCTCAATCTCCAGACTTCAAGTTCGATCTAATCCAAACCACCCGAATCGGTCTGACCAAAGGTGTAGATATTCCTTGGCGTTGGTACATCAAAGGACATCCATCCGTTTCCAAGAAATAGCTTTCTGTTTTGCCCTCCATCAGGGATGAGCGATTAGCGGTCAATATTTAGGAGTCTTTAACTCACCTACACGATTGTCAAAGGGGAAAAAGCGCAAGAAAGCTCTGCCAATCATATTCTGGCGGGGTAAAAATCCCCAAATATGTGAGTCATTGCTACTATTACGATTATCTCCCATCATCCAGTAATATCCCTGCGGTACTGTTATTGATTTGTAGCGCGAATCCTGAGAAGATGAGAGCGATTCCAGATTTTGGGCTTGATTCGGGAAAATATAATCTGGTGGTTCCGCAATGTAGTTCTCGGTTAATGCTCGATCGTTCACAAACACCTTACCATCATGAATGCTGATTCGATCTCCTGGCAATCCAATTAATCGTTTGATATACGCCTTAGTGTTATCTTCGATCGCGGGTGATTTAGGTGGATAGAATACAACGATCTCTCCTCTCTGTGGATCTCTCAGCGAATAAGACACCTTCTCAACAATGATTCGATCGTTAACTAATAGAGTCGGCTCCATCGAACCAGAAGGAATAAAGCGCGGCTCGATGATAAAAGTCCGTAATAAAAATGCCAGAATTAACGCGATCGAAACCGTCCGAATATTATCTCGATGTTTCTCAAACCAAGATTGAGAAATTTGCTCTTTTTGCTCTTTTTGACTGGATTCCAATTTATGCTCCAATTTTATTTAATATATTGGGATACTTGAGTCTTGAAACTACTTACTAAGGCTCGGAGGCATAGGGAGTAAGGGTTTTGAAGCTTCCGCGTGGCTAACTAATCATATTTTTTGTTGAACTGTTTCTTAGCCTGTTCGTAAATCTCCACTGTGATTGGAGAGAGGCTGTTATCTTGCGCGTAAGTTTCGATCTTTTTACGGGCAAAAGGACGCACAAAAAAAGGAATGTCCTTGAGCTTTGCCTCTGCTTCAGGAGTCCATACTGTCTTTTCACTCATTGATTTTTTGATTTTTTTACTTGCGTTAATTTTTTTACTTTACAAATTTTAACCTAGCGATTACCTAAAATCAGACAGCCGATCAGGTCGAGCAATAATTGAGACAATCGAGTTCAATAATTCGCGTTTTGGCGATCCTAGAGGTCTAGAACCAATTTCAGCGCACTATAAGATCTTAGGATCTAGGAATTGCACTAGAATAGTCAAGTGGAGGCTTGTAAATTCAAGCTCATCAAGCTTCAAAGATCAGTAATTTTGCTGTTGTCTGAGATACTTGAACAAAGTCACAATAAAGGTGACAATAATAAATATAGATTGTGAATTAGAAGCTTAATGCTACTAGTTTATATACCTAGCTCAATATTTTTGGAGTTTAATTCCCATGGCAGTCGAAAAAGTCAATTCATCTTCTAGTCTCGCTGAAGTAGTCGATCGCATTTTAGACAAAGGCATCGTAATTGATGCTTGGGTTCGCGTCTCATTGGTTGGGATTGAACTACTCTCGATCGAAGCACGGGTTGTGATCGCTTCGGTAGAAACCTACCTGAAGTATGCAGAAGCTGTCGGTTTGACTGCATCTGCCGCCGTACCTGCTGCTTAATTGCTAATTCGAGTGGGGGGTTGGACAAGAGTTCAATAGTTTTTGAGCAGTTAATTTGAAACAGATTCTGAAATGATAGCTAGTACGAATGAGGGTTTTAGCCTAAATTGGTTTAGCTTAAGGCAATACGGGTCAAATTCAACTCAGCTATAAGGGGTGTAATTAAACTCCCCTTATTAGTTTTTATATTAAAAGCACTTAAAGGTATTGTATATGGCTTCTTTAATGTCGGAATTTCGTATAGCCAAACGACAAAGACTGAGAGAAAGAGAGCAGTTTGTAGCAAGAGCCAAACAAGAACAATCTCTGAGAATAGCAGAGCTAACTGAGATATTTGTGCAATCACAGCAAAAAATATTAGCTACAGAGCAGGCACGTCAAGTCGCCGCACTTGAAGATCAAGCCCAACGACAACAGGAACTGCAAGAGTTGAAGTCACAGATCCATACTCAAATTCAGCAGTTTGAACAAGAGCGCCTAGAAGATGCTCAAATCGCCAGTACGCATCGGGTAAACGAAGTGATTGCCAGAAATATCTCGGTGCGATTACAACTCGAAGAAATTAAAGGCGATCGCCTGATTACGGCTTTTGAAGATCGCCAACAACGCGCTCAAACCGAAAGCGATCGCCTCGACATTGCCGCTATTGAAACCCAGCAACGCTTGCAAGATATCCAGATCAGAGCTACAGGCGTAAAAATTCAGCTCATTCAACACAAGCAGGAACGTAACTACCTCGCTGAGATCGATCGCACCCAAAGAGCTGAAGAAAGGCAAACTCGTGCTGATGCCGTACAAGTGCAACTTGAAGTAATTAAGCTCGATCGAGCAGTGATGGCAGAGCAATTAACTCAAGCCCTAGCCAGCTATCGTGAACAGCTCAAAGAATCTGTCTGGGGAGGCATAGCTGACGACTTCGATCGAACTGATGAACAGATTAATGAGATTATCGATCGATCGAAGTCGATCAGTTCGACTAAGGTTGAGTTAGCCAGTAAAGTGACGATCGAACCAAGTACATCAGATACTTTAAGCGATTCTTCAACTAATTCTTCAACTGATTTTTCCAGCCAGCCTCCCAGTCTCAAAGAGCCGCGAAAGCCCAAGGCTAAATTGATTGTTAAGGATTCTGAGCCTGAAATTGTACCAGCAAAGACTACTTCCCCATCTAGCTATGATAAAACCAAGGAATTTATTCAGTCGTATGTGAGTCAATTGGAGGGAAATCCAACATTATTAGAAGTAGTCAACGATCGTGATACAGTCAGAGACTTGCTGGCTCAAGGTGCTAATCTTTTACACCTCGATCCTTCTGAGATTCTGAACAGCTTACTTAAAATGGTAGAGCACCCCTAGATTTATGACCACTGTTCTCCACGCCAATCCCCGCCAATTTGTTAGCACTGAATACAACAAGCAGATTGCTAAACGCGCTTTATGTTATCTCCAGTCAGGCTTTGCTGTACATTTACGAGGTCCTGCAGGTACTGGCAAGACAACTATGGCGATGCACCTAGCAGGATTACTCGGTCGCCCGATGGTTCTGATCTATGGCGATGAAGACCTCAGATCTTCACAACTAGTTAGGTCGCAGTCGGGTTATTCGCGCAAAAAAGTTGTCGATAATTACATTCACTCCGTACTCAAAGTTGAAGATGAGGTGCGACAGAGTTGGGTCGATTCTAGGCTAACGCTAGCCGCGAGAGAAGGCTTTTCTTTGATTTATGATGAGTTTAATCGCTCTCGCCCTGAAGTGAATAACGTCCTCCTGAGCGCATTAGAAGAAAAGCTAATTGTGCTGCCGCCCGATAGTTCGCAGTCAGAATATGTGCGGGTTCATCCGCAGTTTCGCGCTATCTTTACTTCCAATCCAGAGGAATATGCAGGTGTTCATGCCACCCAAGATGCTCTGCTCGATCGAATGATTACGATCGAAATTGGCGAAAGCGATATCGAAACCGAGAAGCTAATTCTGACTACTAGGATTGGGTTAGCTCCAACTCAGGCATTAAAGATCGTTAACCTAATTCGCAGTTATCGAAGACGGTCAGAACAAATTAAGACTTCTAGCCTGCGAACTTGCATTATGATCGGTCGGATCTGTCACGAGCATGAGATTCCAGTATCAGGTCAGAACGAAGATTTTCGCCATCTTTGTTATGATGTGCTTCTATCTCGGTTCCATGAAGGCCCAGAGTCAGAAGCAACTCTATCTAAACTCCTCGACCAATTACCCTAATGTCTCAAGCACTTAAAACTAGCGTAGGCGGTTCTACTCTCGCCGATATTCTGGAGCGAGTTTTAGATAAGGGCATTGTGATTGCTGGCGATATCACTGTCTCTGTGGGAAATGTCGAACTACTCAGCATTCGGATTCGTTTGCTGATTGCTTCTGTCGATAAAGCTAAGGAAATCGGCATCAACTGGTGGGAGACCGATACTCATCTCAGTTCGCGGGCCCAAGAGTTAATGATCGCAAATCAGCAGCTTGTAGAACGAATCACGCTGTTAGAGCAAGAATTAACAGAAATGAAAAAGAAAGCTCTACCCGAAACCACTAACCATGATGCTATAGGTTAATTCCAAATCGCTATAATGTGGTCTGCGATGTTTTTAGTGGTGAGTAGAGTCCGATCATGCAAACTCAGGAACGAGTGACAGTAGAAGCGGTAGAGCGTTCGATCGAAGCGAGTCAAGCATATCTGCTCTCGATCCAAAATCCCGAAGGCTACTGGTGGGCAGAGCTAGAATCTAACGTCACGATTACGGCTGAAGTTGTGCTGTTGCATAAGATTTGGGGCACAGATCGAACGCGGGGATTGCCTAAAGTAGAAACTTACTTGCGATCTCAACAGCGCGAACATGGTGGATGGGAATTATTTTATGGCGATGGCGGCGATCTCAGCACATCGGTAGAAGCTTATATGGCGTTACGATTGTTGGGTGTAGCTGCTAGCGATCCTGCTCTATTTCGGGCGAAGGATTTCATCTTAGCGCGTGGTGGGATTAGCAAAACCAGAATCTTTACTAAATTCCATTTAGCTTTGATCGGCTGTTATAGCTGGCGTGGGATTCCTTCGATTCCAGCTTGGGTGATGCTTTTGCCTGATGCTTTCTTGTTTAACATTTATGAGATGTCTAGTTGGGCGAGAGGCAGCACGGTTCCACTATTAATTGTGTTCGATCGAAAGCCAATTTATCAGGTTAGTCCCCAGATCTCGCTTGATGAACTTTATAGCGAAGGGATTGAGCAGGTAAAGTATGAATTACCGCGTAATTCAGATTGGACAGATTTATTTTCGATCTTGGATGATGCTTTTAAGCTGGGTGAGAGTTTAGGCTTAGTCCCATTTCGCCAAGAAGGATTGAGAGCTGCTGAAAAATGGATCTTAGAACGCCAAGAAGCAACTGGAGACTGGGGTGGAATTATCCCTGCGATGTTAAATTCTCTGTTGGCGTTGCGGAGTTTGGATTACGATCCTGCCGATCCGATTGTGGTGAGAGGTTTGGCAGCAGTCGATCGATTCGCGATTGAAACTAAAGATACTTACTGTGTCCAGCCTTGTATTTCACCTGTGTGGGATACGGCTCTGGTAATTCGATCTCTGGTCGATTCTGGGCTAGCTCCCGATCATCCTGCTCTGGTCAAGGCGGGGAATTGGTTATTGGAGAAGCAAATCCTCGATTATGGCGATTGGTCGGTAAAAAATCGGGCAGGGAAGCCTGGTGCATGGGCGTTTGAGTTTGATAATCGCTTCTATCCTGAT
>JARCMB010000494.1 GCA_030248825.1 Pseudanabaenaceae cyanobacterium MP8IB2.15
AGCCCCCAGCCCACCTGATAAAATCGCGATCGCAATCAGCACAATCACAGTCCAAGGTCTTTTCCTGCGGGGCTTTGGTTCAGGCTTGAGCGGCGTAATTCTTTTGCTGAATTCGTCTAGTTGATTTATGGTCACAACCTGAATCTGCTCCTCATGTCCGTTCTAACAGCACTCTAACAGCACTAATATTTTTGAGTATATCTCAACTTAAACTTTTAAAATCTAAGCTAAATGCCATAAGTCGGAGCTAATGCCGAAAAAGATGCAGTTATGATCTCACAAACAGCGAAATTTTGTCTATCGCCGAATTGGTTATGCCACAGATCGAAGCAGAGAGGAGAGCGAACTGCTCTGGTATTTGCGGGCAAAAGCTGGACTTTTGCTGAAATTGAGGCGGAAGCAAGATCGATCTCGATCGACCTTGCCAGTCTGGGTGTGACATTAGGTAGCCGCGTTGCCGTGCTGATGTCGAATCATCTCAATTATGTGACTCTGACTCATGCTTTGACAAAGTTAGGCTCGATCGAAGTTCTGATTAATATTCGCCTTACTGCTGCGGAAATCTTATGGCAGTTGCAGGATTGCGATGTGAAATTACTTGTCCACGATCTCGCTAGAAGCGAACTTGCCAGAGCAATTCAGATCTGTGATCCCAGCATAAACTTACTGAATTTAGAGCTAGGTCTGGAATTAGATCCAATAAAAGTATCTTTAAGTACATTCTCAGAATCTTTACGAGAAGAGATTGATTTGGATGCGGTGCAGTCGATAATTTACACCTCAGGCACAACTGGTAAACCCAAAGGCGTGCAACTTACCTATGGCAATCACTTCCACAGTGCGATCGCCTCAGGATTGAATTTAGGGATAGATGGTTTGGATAACTGGTTGATTTGCCTGCCGCTCTATCATGTGGGGGGCTTGTCAATTGTCTGGCGTAGTGCGATCTGTGGTATTAGGATCGCGATCCACGATCGATTCGATCCAGCTTCGATCATCCAATCGATTTGTACAGAACAGGTGACACTGATTTCGCTCGTGCCGACGATGTTAACCCGCATTCTCAACCATGAAAGCTTCAGCGATGCTCTCCCCTATTGGCAAAAACTCCGTTGCATTCTACTTGGTGGCGCGGCGATCGATCGAGCATTATTGGCAAAGTGCGATCGACTTCAACTCCCGATCGCTCCGACCTATGGATTAACTGAAGCCGCTTCTCAAGTCACGACACTTTTGCCATCTCAAGTTCAAGCTAAACCAGGCTCGGTGGGATTACCTCTGTTGTGCGATCGAATCAAAATTGTCTCGATCGAAGATGAATGTGTGGAACTTCCGTCAGGTGAGGTCGGTCAAATTTTAGTCAAAGGCGCAAACGTGATGTTGGGTTACGTCAACTTCCCGCCAGTGGAGATCGATCGATGGCTATGTACAGGCGATCTCGGCTATTTGGACGCAGATGGATTTCTCTACGTTGTCAGTCGGCGCAGCGATTTGATCGTCAGTGGGGGCGAAAATATCTATCCCGCCGAGGTCGAATCTGTATTAGCTTTACATCCTTCGATCGTCAAAGTTAGTGCCGAAGTTTGTGTCATTGGCATCGACGATCGGGAATGGGGGCAAATCGTCGTGGCGGTGATTGCTACAGATCTCGCTACAGCTAAAGAGTTGCCCAGTCTTCAGGCAATCAGGATATTCTGTCTAGAGCAACATTTAGCTAGCTACAAACTTCCCAAAGCTTTGTACAAACTAGATGCTTTTCCTAAAACTGGATCTGGCAAAATTCGTCGTCAAGCGGTTCGATCGATTTTGTTAGACAGGAAAACCAGCTCGCCAGCGTAAATTCATGACTAAATATGGCATACCTCAATCGAATAGAGTTGTAAAATCCTGAATAACTAAATTCAGAGTTATTTAGCTACTTTTTAACTAAATGATTCGGGGATTTACTAGGCAAGATGTCATATTTGCAGCTTTTTCAAATAATAGATATTAGGTGGAACTGAAATATCCGCAATTCGTCTCTTGTTAATGTCAATTGTGTATGCTTAGGGTATATTCGGAATAGTTGAGATGCAAACAAAAACCTTGTCAAATAGTTCAGTTTCTTTACTCCACCCATTTCCCCATCTCATCGTTCATGCTGATGATGGCGATCAGTTAGTTCCTCTTACAAACTCCGACTATTGGACGATTGGCAGAGGATATAACAATACGATTGTGCTCACTGATAATTGGGTTTCTCGCAATCACGCCACGATTCAAATTGTCGGTTCGGCAAATCTTGCAGTGATTAATTCTTCGCTCGGAAATTCACTAGGTAATTCACTAGGTAATTCATTAGGGCAAGGTAATGAATCCACTCCTAAAAATCCCAATGAAGATCCAGGTAATTATTATTTAGTCGATTTGGGTAGCCGCAATGGCTCATCTGTGCGGGGGCAAAGAGTCACCTTTCCTGTGTTGCTCAAAAGTGGCGATCGATTCATGATCGGCAAAACCGAAATGGACTTTTTCTCACCACATAAACGCGAACAAAAAACGCCTGACAATCTACACCTGTTCCAACAGCCGACCGCACCCGCAACTCGATCGACTCTCACGCCATCAGAAGACAGAGTGTTCTGGCAAGTCGTTCAAGGGTTTACGAACAAAGAAATTGGCAAGCGGCTCCAGATTAGTCCCCGCACGGTGCAGACCCATCTCAGCAGCATTATGACCAAACTAAACCTAGAAAATCGTTCTCAGATCGTGCGGTTTGCTTACGAGAATACAAACCGTTTGCCTGACTCGATCCATTCGATTTAATCGATTTGGAGTGGGTTACTTTGTTATCGGCGTTGGCGAAGAATTTGCGCTGCGAGGATCGCAGCGCCAAAACCATTGTCGATATTGACAACGCCAATTCCAGGCGCGCAAGAATTGAGCATTCCCAGTAATGGCGCAATCCCGTTAAAGCTTGCCCCATAACCGATGCTGGTTGGCACGGCAATAATCGGACAGTCGGCTAATCCGCCCACGACACTTGCCAATGCTCCCTCCATTCCTGCAACCACGATCAGAACTTCAGCATCGTCGATCGATCTTTGATTTTGCAAAAGTCGATGGATGCCAGCTACACCAACATCCCAAAGTCGCTTCACTGTTAAGCCACACAATTCGGCTGTGATCGCGGCTTCCTCGGCGATCGGGATATCAGCCGTACCAGCCGTGAGAATTGTCACCGTTCCCGTTAAATTCAGCGTTGGTTCTCCCAGCGTGCAAATCTGAGCGACAGGAAAATATTTCAATCCACGCAAGCCTACTAGTTTTTCATGCACATCTGCGGAGATTTTTGTTGCCATCACGATCGGGCTGCTTTGCTTTAAAGATCGCATGATCTCGATAATTTGGGCAGGAGTCTTGCCGATGCCAAACACCACTTCGGGAAATCCTGTACGTAAAGTGCGGTGATGATCGATCTTGGCAAAATCACCCACCGCTTCAAAATCCAGATGTTTCAGATTTTCTAGAGCAATTTCTGGTTTAGTTTTGCCGTCAGCCACCGATTGCAGTAATTTTAGCAATTGATCTTGCATAAGATTCTAATTTTCGTTCGATCGATCCGATGACTCAGTTTCGCTCATACTCACTTCTGGAGACTGGATACAAAAGCTGGCAACGATCGCTATGACTAACCACCACAGGATCTGGACTTGAGGACGATACCAAACCGTATCAACTAAGCCGTGAGCAACTAAACCCGCGATCGAACTTAAAGCTCCAATTATCCACAACCCTTCTGATTTGCGCTCTTGACGCAATCGCTGCAAGTTTTGCCAACCCTGCTGCACAACTACAACCACTAACCAGCTGTAGCAAGCTAGACCAACCAGCCCTGACTCGGAAGCAATTTCTAAGGGCACGGAATAGGCTCCCAACGCACTGAAGCCTGAACGCTGATATGCAGGATAAATCTGGTTAAAAGCTTTATTGCCAGGCCCAATGCCCAGAATCGGACGATGCTCGATCATATCGAGCACTGAAAACCAGACATTCAGCCTGAAGTTATTACTGCTGTCACCGCGTCCCGAAAAAATGCTGGCAAAGCGCGATCGAACCGTAGGAATGGCAATTGCGGCTAGTGCCACCAAGGCAGGAATCCCCCCCAGAGTCACAGGCAACGACCATTTGGGCAACTTTTGTCCCCACCAATAGGTCAGCAAAATCACCAAAACTAGACCTTCGGCACACAAACCGATAAAACCGCCGCGACTGTAGGTTTCTCTGATGCAAATAAAACTAGCGATCGACACGAGAGCAGCCGCAGCCTTCACACCCCAGTTCCGCCAATGCATCGCCCCGACCACACCTAAAGGGATGGCAGGCATGAGGTAGCCCGCAAGTAAGTTGGGATTATTTAAAAAGCTATAAACCCTAGTTATGCCCACTAGCTCAGAGGTCGGATCTGTCCAAGTCGCCAGTGCTTCCGCCCCCAGCACCCATTGCCGCAGTCCGTAGACACACACAGCAATCGTTGTCAGCAAGTAAGCTCCAATTAGTAGCGATCGCCATTTGATCCGACCCATTTCGCTCAGCCGCATCAAGCAATTGATCACCGCGAATAACAGAAAATAGATCGTCAGTTTCACCCAACCATCCGCCGCCGCTTTCTTCACAGGTGACAAAATTGTGGCAAAACTGGCGATCGACCAGTAGATCGTTAAAGGTAAGTGAATTGGAGTCCAATTAGAGCTTGAAGTTCGATCGCGACTCAACCACAGCAAAACCCAGAATACGGCGATCGACATCGCGATCAAACCCGCCTGATTATTCGAGATGTAAGGCAGAGCGATCAGCAATGTCAGCATCATCGCGCCCACCAACCCAAAACTCACGACATTACTACCCTGCCGCCAGGTTGTTAATCGCTTTGTTAATCCGTTGAAGAGGGCAGACATTTGACTACGCTGCCACCACTGTTCCAGAAATTTTGGGGCTTGAAGGTTGAGTTTTAAATTCATAATGCCAAATCGCAATTTCGTCAGCTTACACCAAAAAAACTGCCGCGAATAATTGCCCCCCGATTTGTCTGCCGATCATCGATAAATCAGTCGGGGCTGGCAGCATTTCCCCACCACGCCAATCCAGAATTTGCACCAAAATCAAGTAACCAACCCCTAAAACAATAGAGATCGCACCCATCAAAATTGCCAACCACTTCGATCGCTGCATACGAAAAGTTCATAGGTAAACACTAACTGCTATTATCGCTCTTAGCAGATCGGGAACAAGCTTAAATTTATCTCCGTCTCTACATTTGTCCCAGTACAGATCATCGTACAAGTCAAATTGGAGCACTGGTAATGAGCTACAGCTTATCTTGGTCTACAAAAGTCGAGATTCAATTTCCCTCCGTCCCCGTGTCAGATGAAAAGCTCTCTAATCTAGACTTGGTTTACCAGTGCCAAGAGGGACTTCAGCCTAGCAAGTCAGCCTTTGCCGAACTCATGCGTCGGCATCAGTCTCATGTCGATCAGTTGCTCTACAAGCTAGCTCCCGATTGGCAAGACCGCGCCGACCTCGCTCAAGAAGTCTGGCTGCGCGTATACCGTAATGTCAAACGCTTGCAAGAGCCAGAAAAATTTCGTGGCTGGGTGAGTCGTATCGCCACAAACTTGTTTTATGACGAATTGCGGAAGCGCAAACGGGTAGGACATCCTATTTCACTCGATGCCCCTTTACATACAAATGATGGTGGTGAGATCGACTGGGAATTACCGAGCAACGATCCTGGACCAGTCGAGAATCTCTCCACACAGGAGTTTTACGAACATTTGCGTAAGGCGATCGAAGATTTACCTGAAGGATTTCGCACGACGATCGTGTTAAGAGAAATTGAGGGACTCGCCTATGAGGAGATTGCCGAAATTACAGGTGTTTCGCTCGGTACTGTCAAGTCTCGGATTGCTAGAGCTAGGTTAAAACTCCAAGCCCAACTACAGCCTTATTTGTCTAACATGTAATTAGCTCGTAATCGTTAGCATCCAATTCCAAGTGCCAAATAACTGAATCCACAGATCCACAACAGGATTTCTACTTAAGTTTCTATAGAAGGTGTACGCGAAATGAACTTCGATTCTAAAATTGCCAACCAAGATTCTAGTGCCGACCAAAGTTTAGATAAAGCTGAACTGCAATTTATCCTACTCAGTGCTTATCTTGACCAAGAAGCTACTCCAGCAGAGAAACTCCAAGTCGAGCACTGGTTGGCAACTGATGTCAAATTTCGTCATTTACAGCAGCAGCAACTGAAACTGCGTCAGCATTTGATCAATTTACCAACGCCTGTGCCATCAGATTCTAGGCAGGTCGTCGATCGAGTCATGGCAAAAATCGAGCAAAGATCGCAATTCCGTAAGCTATTTCTTGGCGGGGGCATTGCTTTGGCGGCGGCGGTAATTGGTGTGTTCGGCTCAGTATTCACAATTAATTCACCATCAGCGCAATTTGCCACAAATTCTATTCCTACACCTAGTCTAGCTACAGGCAAAGAAAAAATCGCTGCAAGTCAATCTGTAAACAAATCTGTGCAGGCAGATTATCCTCAAGCCGATGAACGTGTGGAAATATCGATCGAAAGTCCAATCATTGCTATGTCAAAGTAGTGAATCAAATTAGGGTTTTCCAGCACCTTCACAAACTCAAAGGTAAATTTTTTTAGTAACATATAACCATCACTGGGAATTCTTACCGTTATGAGAGACTCACATCATAAATCTCCGCTGAAAAAGCTCTTGTTCTACATTGGGCTAGTTGTAACTGGTGCGGCATTGGGGGCTTGGGCTGTAGTAGGACGAGTCAATCCGTCAAATCTCGTCACAGCTAACTTGGCTCAAGCTATACCTGCTGTCCAAGCTGAAACCACTAAATCGGCTAAACTGCCTTTAGATGCTAACTACAACTTTATTGCTGAGGCTGTAAATCGAACTGGGCCTGCGGTTGTTCGGATCAATGCTTCCCGTAAAGTTGCCGCCGAACAAAATCCTGACGTTTTTAACGATCCTTTCTTCCGCCAGTTTTTTGGGGACGAAATGCCCCGTCGATCGCCGCAAGTACCTAGTAGAGAACGGGTAGAGCGCGGTACTGGTTCTGGCTTTATCATCAACAAAGAAGGCGACATTATTACCAACGCTCACGTCGTTGAAGGCTCTGAGACCGTTTCGGTAATTTTGAGAGATGGCAGAAAACTTGAAGGGAAAGTTTTGGGACGCGATCGACTCACAGATATTGCAGTAGTAAAGGTTCAAGGCGATAAAGATCTCCCGATCGTCAAGCTTGGGACTTCGCAAAACCTCCGACCTGGGGAGTGGGCAATCGCGATCGGCAATCCGCTCGGTTTAGATAACACTGTGACCGCAGGCATTATCAGCGCATTGGGGCGGAGCAGTAATCAAGTCGGAATCGATAAGCGAGTTAGCTTCATTCAAACCGATGCTGCGATCAATCCTGGTAACTCTGGTGGGCCATTGCTCAATCAACAGGGTGAAGTCGTTGGCGTTAATACGGCAATTATTCAGGGCGCGCAAGGGCTAGGGTTTTCGATCCCGATCGAAACGGCGCAGCGCATCTCTAAGCAGATTATCGAGAAAGGCAGGGTTAGCAGGGCCTATCTGGGCATTCAAATGTTGACGCTCGATGCCACCGTCAAAAAGGAAATCAACCAAGATCCCAATACTAGTTTCCAAGTTAAGGAAGAAGAAGGTGTACTGATTACCAAAGTTGTACCTGGCTCCCCTGCTCAGAATGCTGGCTTGAAAGCTGGCGATGTGATCGTCAAGATCAATGGCGAGAGTGTTAATTCGGCTGACAAGGTTCAACAATTTGTCGAAGGTAAAGCCGTGGGCGAAAGCCTCCAAGTTCAACTCAAGCGTGGTGGTCAGGATGTGACTATTCCTGTAAAGGCTGGTCAATTCCCTGAAGAGCTGCCTAGCTAGAATTAATTTGGCTACAGACTCAGCAAATCTCAAAACATGTGATTAAACTAAAGGCGGTACGAGTTTCGTGCCGCCTTTAACATGGGTTTAAGGTAACCTTAATTTCAAATCTAAAAATTAGCCACAACTCTTAACTAAACCAAAGTTTATAGTTGACCATTTTGTTTTTCTCCTATTATTAACTAATGTGGTAGTACCTATAAATATTCAACAAATAAGTATGAATATACAAATAGGAATTAAAGAAGCTAGTTAATAGTTTGACTAAGCTACTGTCGATCTTAGATACTAAATAACATATTCATTTGACTTTTTCTTCACTAAAATCAATGGCTAAAATCAAACAACCTGTAATGCTCACTGGTGAAGCTCTATTGCAAAAAGTTAAAGAACTAGAGCATCTATCGAAGGAAGATAAAGCAAAAGCCTGTGGCTATTCTACTGTGACCAAAAATGGACAAGATCGTGTCAACCTGATGAAGTTTTACAACTCGATCATGGATGCAACTGGTGGGAACTTAGACTCTAAAGGTGTCGGGAGAGGTGGACGCAGTGCTAGTTACCGTGTTAGTGTCCAACGTAATGGCAATCTTTTAATTGGCTCGGCTTACACTAATCAGATGGGTTTAAAACCTGGTGATGAACTGGAAATTAGATTAGGTCGTAAACATATTCATCTCAGACAAATTGATGATGACGAAGCTGAATCCTAGGAGATTTCCTTTAAAGCATCTACCTAACCCCCCTGCCCCCACTTCGACAAGCTCAGTGCATCGCAATTCTGGGGGTTCTGAAAGTCAAAGTTCCCAAAATTGGGGATTTAGGGGCTCTTCAGAATGGGTAATTTTTTCACCAGAACCCCCTAGTGATTGAATTAACAAAAAATTAATAAAAAACCCCGACTTCTTAAAGAGTCGGGGTTTTCAACTTTTACGTTTTACAGACAATTACTTTCTTCTAAAGTTAAGAATTTGCCGTGTGACATCGTAGACGGAAGTACCACGAGAATCGACCTTGACTGGCTGGACTAACTGTCGCGGTAAAGCAGTTATGGTTGAATCTAGATCGTCTGGATTGAACTCAAGATCTCGATCGACAAATCCCCGTGACATCGTTGGCGGATAGATGGCATTACGCGGTGGAGTTTGCAATCCTGAAAAATTGAATGCTCTGAGTTCAAAATCCTGAATACTTGGCTGGAAGGTTACAGTTGGACGATCTGCGCGATCGATCAGTTGACTGAAGTAGTCATAGACTGGTACGCCTCGATCGATCACACCGTTTCGATCGGCATCAATACCTACAACTGTGCGAACTGTACCGTAGAGGTTTGAGTTTTCAGGCAGGACAATGCTAACGGCGGCATTATCTTCTAATAACTCAAACTCGCTATAACCAATCAGACGATCTTGTGGTGTAAATAATCTGACGACAATTCGATCGCTTGGATTAAGCCCCCGAATGAACTGCGCTTTTTTATTGATCGGATAGAGATAGTCACCCGCAAATCGTTCTGACAAGTAGCCATTGGCACGTCTGGACTTGAGTGTAACTCGCGCAATCACTTGGGAGAGTTGGGGGCGATCTTGCAAGATCGCCAAGCTAAAGTGACCGCGTAAAGGGTTGAGTACAGGATTGTTGAGTATTGGACTATTGAGTGCAGATCTGAGTGGGAAACGTGCGCCTGGGAAGCGGCGATTAAATGTCCGCTCAATGCGGTCTAAATTGCGTAAATCATCTCGATAGCCTCTAACCAAAGAACCTGTGAGGATGCCCTCATATTCAGATTGTGGCATATCTAGGACTTGTGGCAAAACTCGACCGTTTCTTGCCCGTAGCTTTTGTCCGCCACGAATGGTGAATCGATCGCGACTGCCCCTAGAGTTATCGCTAGCTTCGACTTCGCCTTCAAGCACTCTCAGTTGTTCTTCGCCTTGGTCATCTATTTCTAAAACATAGGTGGTACCTCGCACCGCCGCAGTGATGGTCGAAGTACAAGCAGAAGCTGCACCGTTAATTAAAACGCTACCCCTCTCTAATTGTGCGCCACACTGCCCAACCGTCATCAATGAGTTGCGACTTAGCCGTGCAATTGCCTTGTTGTTGAACTGTATTTGAGCGCGGGCTTGTCCTGTACGAACTTGCTCATTGGATCTGGCGGTGTCATTGACTTGCGCTTGCCGATTTTGGATATAAACCTGACTGCCTTCCAAAATCTCAGTAATTTTTGCTTGGGTAATTGACCTGACTTGAGCTTGACTAGCAGCGTGATGCAGACTGAGGATGAGGATTAAACTGGTAAAAAAATATAAACAAACAAGCCAAGATCGCCTGAATTTACGGAATTGCAGAGCCTTGGGAAATGTCTGGAGGAATGGCATAGACTTTCGCTGATCCTGATAAACTTCTACTAGGTTGCCCAGATTTGCTTGGATCGAACACATAATCTGTCAGGATTTATGGCGTATCACTATTTCGATCGCTAAACAGGTGGAAGTAGATCGGATACAGGTAGATTGAAAGCAGGAAATGCCAGAGGAGAAATCATCTCACCGTCAATTAGAACTTGCTGCACTTGATAACCTTCTCGACTTGGCAATCTAAAAACATATAATCTGCGATTGCTTAGATCTAAAACCCAATAGTCATTAATTCCCGCTTGGGCGTAGAGTTGGGCTTTAAATTCGCAATCTTGTCGCAGCGTTGTGTCTGAGATCTCAATAATTAGATAGACTTCGGCTGGCGTGGGATGATGTTCGGCATAAAACAGGGGATCTGGGACAACAACCGCAATATCTGGTTCTGGTTCGGAGTAATTATCCAATCGAATTGGGTCTTGTGTTCGCACCAACACTCGATCGACTAAAGCATTTTCTAAATATTTTTCTAGACGCTTGTTTGTTGAGGTGTGTCGTGTTCCTTTCACTTGTTTTTTGACAATTTGACCCGCTAGAAGTTCGACCTTTTCATCAGGATTGAGAATACCAACTTCACCCATGCGATGGTATTCCACAACCGATATTAAGCGTAGATCCAGTGCTAGCGTCATATTGAAGGAATTTTAGTTAGTTTAGCGTTCGTGGGAATAATTGTACCAAAGTTGCTTGAGTCGATCGATTGAGTTGAAGCTTCTAGAGAATAACGCTCTAGTCTTCAAACAAAAAACTTTAATTATTTCTAGAACTGTTGCCCTATGCTGGTTAGCGTTGCAAAAAGTGGATAAGCTAAGTTTGAAATTTCACCAATTTGTAATTAAACATTGTATATAGGTTAAAGAGGGTATACACTTCCCCTCGATTCCCAGTTCGTATTTGAACGTCACTCCCAGAGCTATGCCAACCCTTGTTATCGTTGAGTCACCCACTAAAGCCCGTACTATTCGCAACTTCTTACCTTCGGGCTATCAGGTCGAAGCTTCGATGGGACATGTGCGAGATTTACCACAGTCTGCTAGTGATATTCCTGCCAATGTCAAGGCGGAGGAATGGTCACGGCTGGGCGTAAATGTCGAGGCTGACTTCGAGCCACTCTATATTATTCCCGAAGACAAAAAGAAGGTGGTGCGAGAACTAAAAGCCGCGCTCAAAGGTGCGACTGAGCTAATTCTGGCAACTGACGAAGATCGTGAAGGCGAGAGTATTTCATGGCATTTATTGCAGATCTTGCAGCCCAAAGTCCCGACTAAGCGCATGGTGTTTCATGAGATCACCGCCGAGGCAATTCGAGGGGCGTTGTCCAACTGCCGTGATATCGATGAGAAGCTAGTCCACGCTCAGGAAACTCGACGGATTTTGGATCGACTGGTGGGCTATACACTTTCGCCATTGCTGTGGAAAAAAGTGATGCCCAGACTGTCGGCGGGGCGAGTCCAGTCGGTAGCAGTGAAGCTATTAGTCAATCGTGAACAGTTGCGTCGCGCCTTTCGATCGGGCAGCTATTGGGATCTGAAGGCGATGTTATTTGCGCCAAATCAACAGTTTCCGTCGCAATTGGTGAGTTTAGGTGGCAGAAGTTTAGCGACTGGCAAAGATTTTGATGATGCCACAGGGCAGATTATCAGTGGTCGTAATGTTTTGCTACTGGATGAGGCAGCTTCGATCGAATTAACCGAACGCCTAGCAGGAAAAGTCTGGACGGTCACCAAGCAAGAAGAAAAGCCCAGTACCCGTAAACCTTCCCCCCCATTTACGACTTCGACTCTGCAACAAGAGGCTAATCGCAAGCTGCGGCTGTCAGCACGGGACACCATGCGAACCGCCCAAGCATTGTACGAACAGGGTTACATCACTTATATGCGGACTGATTCCGTGCATCTATCGCAACAGGCCATCGTGGCGGCACGGAGTTGTGTAGAAAGTATGTATGGTAGTCAATACCTCAGCCCCCAGCCCCGCCAGTATGCCACCAAGTCCAAAGGCGCACAAGAGGCCCACGAAGCGATTCGACCTGCGGGGGAAAGTTTTCGTACGCCACAGCAAACTGGGCTGAGTGGTCGCGAACTCCAACTTTACGATCTTGTCTGGAAACGTACTGTCGCTTCACAGATGGCAGATGCTCAGCAAACCATGATTACTGTGCAGACTCAGGTCGAGGACGCGCTATTTCGATCTTCGGGTAAGCGGATTGACTTCCCAGGATTCTTTCGCGCTTATGTTGAAGGCTCTGACGATCCGACTGCTGCCTTAGAAGGACAAGAAGTGGTATTGCCGCGTCTTGCCGTGGGCGATCATCCACGTTGCGATCGACTCCAGCCGATCGGTCACGAAACCCAGCCACCTGCAAGATTCACTGAAGCTTCTCTGGTCAAGATGCTAGAAAGTGAGGGGATCGGTCGTCCTAGCACCTATGCCAGCATTATCGGCACAATTTGCGATCGAGGCTATGCTCAACTGGTACAAAATACGCTTACCCCTACCTTTACAGCCTTTGCGGTGACGGCTTTATTAGAGGAGCATTTCCCCAATTTAGTCGATACTAGCTTCACTTCCAAGATGGAACAAACCCTAGATGACATTTCCACAGGAACGGTGGAGTGGCTGCCATACCTACGCAGTTTCTATTCGGGCGAGTCGGGTTTGGATCAGCAAGTCAAAGATCGATTTAGCCAGATCGATCCCGACGCAGCAAAGACAGTTCTATTAGAAGGTTTAGGCGATGTCAAGGTCAAGATTGGTCGATTCGGCCCCTACATTCAGATTGGGGAAGGTGATAGTGCGGTTTCAGCTTCGATTCCACTCGATCTGACTCCTGCCGATCTCGTCCCCGAAAAAATTGAGGTAATCCTCAAGCAAAAGCTGGAAGGACCCGACCAGTTAGGCAATCATCCTGAGACGGGTGAGACGATATTTGTATTGATCGGACAGTATGGGCCTTATGTCCAACTAGGAGCCGCTACTACCGAAAATCCTAAACCGAAGCGGGCTTCTCTGCCCAAAGGCATGACTTCAGAGCAGATCACTTTGACCAAGGCAGTAGAATTACTCCAATTACCGCGCCATCTAGGTGAACATCCTGTAAGTGGCAAGAAGGTGCAGGCAAATATGGGACGATTTGGCCCCTATGTTGTTCACGATCGAGGCAAGGACGGCAAAGACTATCGATCGCTTAAAGGTGATGATAATCCCTACACGGTTTCGCTCGAACGCGCGCTCGAACTGCTATCTCAGCCCAAAGTTGTACGCGGTGCATCTTTAGTCCGCTCTCTGGGTGGACATCCTGCAGATGAGCAACCTGTAGAAATCTACAAAGGTAAATATGGACCCTATGTCAAGCATGGCAAAGTGAATGTGTCGTTGCCTAAGGAGCAGTCACCCGATGACTTCACCCTAGAGGCGGCGATCGAACTGCTAGCTACCAAAGAACCCGCAAAATCCAGTGCAAAAAAAAGTACTAGTCGATCGACTAAATCAACTAGTACGGCAAAGACAACCACAAAGACAACCAAGTCTGCGGCGAAGACAACGACAAAAAAGGCGACTACTACAAAAACAACTGCAACCAAGGAACCAGCTAAATCAGTAGCAAAGAAAACCACAACTACCCGTAAAACTAAGACTCCTGTGGAGCTTGTAGAAAATTAGCTGATTTGGGATAATACGGCGCGAACTGCTTCTAATGTGGCAGCAATTTCAGCATCACCATGTGCTAGAGATGTAAAACCTGCCTCATATTGCGACGGAGCAAGGTAAACTCCATGCTCCAACATGCCGCGATGGAAGCGGCTGAACTTATTCAAATCGCTGGTCTTGGCATCCTCAAAGCTGTAAACCTGCTGGGCAGTGAAGAACATGCCAAACATCGCACCGATTTGATTGCCCGTGGCAGCATGTCCTGCCTCATGCGCGATCGATAACATACCATCAGCAAGTTTTTTGGTCGCGGCATCAAGTTGGGCGTAAGTACCATCACGTCTGAGGATTTCCAGAGTTTTAATCCCCGCCGTCATTGCTAGGGGATTCCCTGACAAAGTTCCAGCTTGATACATCGGCCCAGCAGGAGCAACCATCTCCATGATTTCGCGTCTGCCGCCGTAAGCACCTACAGGTAAGCCACCGCCAATGATTTTACCCAAGCAGGTGAGGTCAGGTGTAATCCCAAATCTTTCCTGTGCGCCACCATACGCGAGCCGAAATCCTGTCATCACTTCGTCAAACACTAAAAGCGCACCATTTGCCTTGGCGATCGACTGTAATCCTGCTAAAAATCCTGGCTTGGGCAAAATACAGCCAGCATTACCCACTACAGGCTCGATGATGATGCCTGAGATCTGGTCTTTATTGGCATCGAATAGAGCTTGGACGGCGGCTAAATCGTTGTACGGAGCCGTGAGTGTGTTCGCTGTGGTGGACTTGGGTACGCCAGGGGAATCGGGTAATCCCAATGTCGCCACGCCCGAACCTGCTTGCACGAGGAACATATCAGCATGACCGTGATAGCAGCCCTCGAATTTGATGATTTTATCGCGACCTGTAAAAGCCCGCATTAAACGCAGCACGGACATACAGGCTTCGGTGCCAGAGTTGACGAACCGCACCATTTCGATGCTTGGCACGGCATCAATTACCATTTCGGCAAGTTGATTTTCTAACACACAGGGCGCACCGAAACTAGTACCTTTTTCTAGAGCTTTGTGCAGGGCTTCGATCACTTCAGGATGGGCATGACCGACGATCGCAGGGCCCCAAGTCCCAACATAGTCAATGTAGCGATTGCCATCAACATCCCAGGCATAAGCTCCCTCTACTCGATCGAACACAATGGGTTCACCGCCGACCGATTTGAACGCCCGCACAGGAGAGCTGACTCCGCCAGGCATTAAGTTCTTGGCTTGACTAAATATTTGCTGAGATTTACTGGTATTAAAAGGAATTTGGGCAACCATAGTCTAATTACTAAACATTGATAATTTTCTACTTTTGCCAATCTAACTCAATGCGATCGCAAATTGGGGTAAAACTTCCAGTTTCTTAACTTGCTAAGTTCTGACTATGGCAACTCCACAGAAGTCGGTTTAGAAACATGTGGCAAGCCCCAGCCTAATTTTTCGCGCAGAACTTGGAAAAACTCGCCTTTCTGAAGACGGATAAATCTGGCAGGATATGGCGATCGAATGATTTTGATCTGGTAATCGGGGTAGATATAGCAACCAGCATTACCATCAACCACCATGACCAAACGGTGTGAGTTTGCAGGCTTGACGATCACGGTTTCAGTGTTAGCGAATACTAAGGCTCGTGATGCCATTGAGTGCGGGCAGATTGGGACGAGTTGCCAGACAGGAATCCCAGGCTCAATTACTGGGCCACCCGCCGAGAGCGCATAGGCAGTGGAACCTGTGGGCGTGGAGATAATCACACCGTCGGCGGCAACATCGACCGCAGAGTGTCGCCCAATCGTAATTTCAAAATGGCACATACTGGTGAGTGGTTCGCGATGAATCACCATCTCATTCAAAGACAGAGCTTCCCACAGCAGTTTTTTCGCGCTATAAACCTGCACCGTCATCATCGATCGCTGCTCTACGATATAGTCTCCCGCGATCGCCTGAGTCAGAGCGTCTTCCCACTGCATCAAATAGGCTTCGGTCAAGAAACCCATATGCCCTGTGTTAATTGCTAACAGAGGAATGCCGCAAGGCGCAATCTGCCGAAATGATGACAACACTGTGCCATCGCCGCCCAGAGCCACGGCAAACTTGAGAGTTCGATCGAATCCATCTGGTACGAGGCTTTCGATCGGAGTATGGCGAATTGGGACTCCAGGTTCGTCACAACCCAAAATTCCACCCATCCCACTTGTCAATACCGCTTGCCATCCCCGTTTGTCCAGCCAATTCTGGATCTCTTCGGCGGCACGTTGAGCGATTGGCTTTGAGTCATTAACAATGATGCCGACTTTAGGCACGTTTAGAAACCACCTGGGTTATCAATGGATAATTAGAGTCTGGAATATCCCGTAATTATATGACTGGAATGAGACTATAAGCTTGCACTTGAATCATGCTGAAGTCAATCGCCAAAAATGCCTACTTATAGAGCTTTTGCTAAGGTTTGATACTCCTCAGCTTCATTGTATGCCTGTGCTGACACTCGTACCCAAAGCTTGTGACCAAAAGGAATAATTGGCACTTCAATCCGATAGTTTGACCAAAGGAAATTATGTACTTTTTTGCAGTCCCAGTCAGGATTTTGGTCGAGTATTCGATCGGGAATCTCGATCGTTGCCATTGCTCCTAACATGGTCAGAGGTGCGGGTAATGCTCGATTCCAAGTCTCGGCTAGCATTTGTACTGCCAACACTGCTAGATCGTGGTTGCGAGTTCTGAGATTTTCACCTAGTTCTTGATGGAAATCGATCGAATCGGTCACAGCTAACCAAGCACTCCAGTCGCGGGTTCCCACCCAGTCAAATTCGGCGATGAAGCCATCCCCATAGCCATGCGAAATTACCACAGGATGGAGATCGGCTTGACGATCTGGGGCTGCCCACAAAAAGCCACAACCTTTGGGTGTAAATAACCATTTATGACAGTTGCCTGCGTACCAATCTGCACCTAGCTCTGTGAGATTCAGATCCAACATGCCTGGGGCGTGAGCACCATCAACCAAAACGGGAATGCCATACGATCGAGCCAGAGCTGTAATTTTGGCGATCGGCAAAACTAATGCCGTGGGCGAAGTAACGTGATCGACAACCAGCAGCTTCACCTTGGGATTCACCTTGGGATTCAGCAAGTCGGCAATCGCCGCCACAACCTCATCTTCATCCTGAAGTGGAAATGGCACTTTTGCTTCGACTAAAATTGCGCCAGTTCGATCGCACACATACGAGAGCGCCTTTCGCACTGCTCCATAAACGTGATCGGTCGCCACGATTCGATCGCCTGGCGAGAATGAGATCGATCGAACCACCGCATTAATTCCCGCCGTGGCATTCTCAACAAACACCAGATCTTCACCCTGCGCGCCAATAAATTTCGCCAGATCGGCAGCAGCAGCCCTCAGGCTCGGTGATAATTCATGCTCCACAAATCTGATTGGTTGTGCTTCAATCTTCGATCGCCATCGATCCTGAGCCGCTCGCACCACATGCGGCATCGCGCCAAACGAACCGTGATTGAGAAAGATACAATCCTGCTCAATCATCCATTTATGTCGGATCGATCGACCGAAATTCATGTTTAACTACGGCGATGGGTGACTTGATCGGCAGCATCGCTAAAGCTCGGCGGAATATCTGCACCAGTCAGCACAATATCGACATAATCAGGACGGCGTTGTAATGTTTCCAGCACTTCTGATTCTGGAATCAAGCCAAGCTGCACCGCCAAGTTGAGTTCATCTAAAACAAATAGGCTATAACTACCTGAATCGATCGAATCTCTGGTATGTGCCCACAGGTCAAGAATGGCTTGAGTTTCAGCCTCACTCAGACTAGGTGACTGGCTGTCAATATTTCGATCGAGATCGCAACGCAACCACACGAGATTCTGCGCTAACCGTCTGGGTCGATCGACACCTTGATTAATGCCGCCCTGAAAAAACTGCACCACCAAAACCTGCTTACCTTGTACCGCAACGTGCAAAGCCTGAACGATCGAATCAGCATAAAAGCTACGTTGAGGGGCGGTGAATACCTGCATGGTTCCCTTCGATCGCGTTACTGGCAGGTGAGTCACTTTGGCGATTTTGTCCTTGGTTGGGGTGTAGTCGATTTGAGCTACCATATAAGTCTAGTGCCTAAAAGCTTTATTGACTTCTATCAAACACTAGATATAGTCATACGTCAAGAAAGTGATTTGTTCTTTTAGATCTGTTATTTTAGAAATCAGTTACACACAACTCTTTGCAGCTTCAAGCCCGAACCTGAGCTTCGATCGAAGCCTTGCATTTTGCAATTAGATTGTTGCCAGTCGCCCGTTTGAGTATAAGCAAGTCCGACCACTCCACAAGCGATCGTGACTAACAAAATCTTTTGGTAAGGTTTCATCGCCATTATCCTAGCCTGTGAATAATCAACGGAGAGAGGGGGATTCGAACCCCCGGTTACTTTCGTAACATCCGATTTCAAGTCGGACGCATTCGACCACTCTGCCATCTCTCCAACCGTACATTTTAGGGTAATAGGGTGGCAATGTCACGAAAAACCTTGGCAAATTAAACCAAATATCGCGCAAATCTAATTCGCGATCCTGTTGTCGCCGCTCTGAGGTAGAATTGTCTGCGGCAAAGCTGTCAACAAACATCAACTCATGATCTCCAGCAACGATTTTAGAACAGGCGTAACCATCGTGCTTGACGGTAGCGTATGGCGGGTAATTGAATTCCTGCATGTCAAGCCAGGCAAAGGTTCTGCCTTTGTTCGTACCAAGCTGAAAAATTCCCAGTCTGGCAGTGTGATCGATAAAACCTTCCGCGCAGGTGAATCTGTCCAACAGGCAACTCTGGAAAAGAGTTCGATGCAACACACCTACAAAGAGGGTGAAAATTTTATTTTCATGGATATGGGTACTTATGAAGAATCGACCCTAACTGCGGCCCAAATTGGCGATCGAGTTAAGTACATCAAAGAAGGGATGGAAGTTAACGTCGTGCGCTGGGATACTCAAATCATTGATGTGGAACTGCCCAACACAGTCGTATTGACGGTATCACAAACCGATCCAGGACTAAAAGGCGATACTGCTACAGGTGGAACTAAGCCTGCGATTTTGGAGACTGGAGCGCAGATTATGGTGCCTCTATTTATTGAGATTGGTCAACGCCTGAAAATCGATACTCGCACCGATACTTATTTAGGCAGAGAAAATTAAGTATTCTTGACTTCACTCTAGTCCTTTTCTTGAAAGAGAGGGTATTTAAAGATGGTTATCTCAGGCAAATAAAAAGAAGGCGCATCTAGAGATGCGCCTTCTTTTTATCTAAGATTTAGATGGTCTAGAGATTGAGATTAGTAGTCGTAGTCACCGCCGCCGCCGCCAGCAGGAGCAGCCTTGTCTTCAGCCTTATCTACGACGATGCACTCGGTCGTGAGGATCATGCCAGCGATCGAAGCGGCATTTTGCAACGCACAACGAGTCACCTTAGCAGGGTCAACAATCCCAGCCGCAAACATATCTTCAAACTTTCCAGTCGAAGCATTGAAGCCAGTGTTGAACTCTTTCTCTTTCACCCGTTCGGCGATTACAGCACCGTTATGACCAGCATTCTCCGCGATCCGCTTGATTGGAGCCAGCAAAGCTCTCGATACAATCAACGCACCAGTGAGTTGTTCGCCAGTCAGGTTAGCATTTGCCCAAACTTCTAGTTCAGGTGCGAGGTGAGCGTAAGTTGTGCCGCCACCGGGGACGATGCCTTCTTCAACCGCAGCTTTAGTCGCGTTGATCGCATCTTCTAAACGGAACTTGCGATCCTTCATTTCGGTTTCAGTTGCCGCACCGACCTTGATCACAGCAACGCCACCAGCCAATTTCGCTAGACGCTCTTGCAGCTTCTCTTGATCGAAAGATGATTCGGTTTCTTCGATCTGACGACGGATTTGTTCGATCCGAGTCTTGACCGCAACTTCATTACCTTCAGCCACAATTGTCGTGCTGTCTTTGGTCACGGTGATCCGACGAGCATGTCCGAGTGATTCCAGTTTGACCGTATCTAAGCGCAGACCAGCATCTTCGGTGATTACTTGACCACCAGTGAGGATGGCAATGTCTTCGAGTAGAGCTTTACGTCGATCGCCAAAGCCAGGAGCCTTGACTGCACAGACATTCAGCACGCCACGTAGACGGTTGACCACGAGAGTAGCGAGGGCTTCTTTCTCGATGTCTTCAGCAATGATGATCAGAGGGCGACCAGAGCGAGCGACTTGCTCCAATACTGGTACGAGGTCTTGCACCATACCGATTTTTTTGTCGGTGATTAAGATGTATGGCTCTTCGCTTACACATTCCATCCGCTCGGCATCGGTGACGAAGTAAGGAGAGATATAGCCTTTTTCAAACCGCATCCCTTCGGTGATTTCGAGTTCGGTAGTCATGGACTTACCTTCTTCGAGCGAGATTACGCCTTCTTTGCCAACCTTATCCATCGCTTCGGCGATCATCTTGCCGACGGCTTCATCGTTGCCAGCCGAGATTGTCCCGACCTGCGCGATCGCGATCGAATCTTCGACAGGGCGAGAATGTGCGGCAATTTTCTCTACGAGGAAGTTAGAAGCCTTGTCAATCCCACGCTTGATCGAGATTGAGTTTGCACCTGCGGCGACGTTACGCAGACCTTCTTTGACAATGGCGTGCGCCAAAACTGTCGCGGTGGTTGTACCATCGCCTGCTGCATCGTTGGTTTTAGAAGCAGCCTGACGGATTAGCGCAACGCCAGTGTTTTCGACGTGATCTTCCAATTCGATTTCTTTGGCGATCGTCACACCGTCATTGATAATTTGGGGTGAGCCAAACTTCTTTTCAAGTACGACGTTTCTGCCTTTAGGTCCTAGGGTGACAGCCACTGCTTCTGCCAAGATGTCCATGCCTCGTTCTAGGGCGCGACGGGCTTCTTCGTTATATATAATGCGCTTTGCCATATTTTTTACCAGCTCTTATCAGTTTGTGGATTGTGAATTGATTTATGAAAGCTCTAGGAGACGATCGCTAAGATATCTTTCTCGGCGAGAAGCACATATTCATCAGTACCGATTTTGACATCGGTGCCAGCATATTTAGAGTAGAGAACCTTATCTCCAACCTTGACTTCTAGGGGTTGACGCACGCCATTGTCATCCAATTTGCCAGGCCCAACGGCAGAAATCTCACCAATCTGAGGCTTCTCTTTAACAGTGTCAGGTAAGTAGATCCCGCCTGCGGTCATTTCTTCTTTCTCGCTGATCTTGATGAACACGCGATCGCCCAATGGCTTTACGGTAGATACATTCAAAGATGTTGATGCCATAGCTCTTAATTCAATAACGACATAAATTGCAATGCTCTAAAGCTTACTTTAGACTAGCTTTAGAGTTAATTAGCACTCTTCACTGCTGAGTGCTAATGTAGCTGAAACAGTAGCCCTAATACGAGTGCGGTTTACCGAACTGTGGGCGAAATCGCTTGGTTAAGCTATTCGATCGAACAAACTTTCTTGGTGACTTCGACATTCAGGGCACTAGCTGCCTTACTACCTGAGAGGGGCTGCATATATAGCCTGCCGTTTCGATCGGTCTTCACATCCATGCCCAGAACAGCTAACTCAGTGACGGCAATCTCGACCGTTTTCTTATCGATCGCTGCTGCCAATACTGAACCCCAAGCAGAAATCCGCGCCTGTCTGCTTCTGGGATTTTGTTTGAGTAGCACGGCAGCCTGACGCGATGATAGAGCGATAAATTCGGTCTCAGGTAGGGCATCAGATCCAAATGTCGCTCGATCTGCCCACTCCGCCGCATTCTGATACGATCTGCTAGCAGCTTCACCATCCCCCAAAAACAACAATTGATCCATCCCTTGGTAACGCCATACCGTATAGGCTTCAGGTATTTGCTCTGGGGAAAGTGACTGAAGCCCTTTAGCATATAGGGCAATGCTCTTGCAAGGTTGACCCGCAAAAATTGAACTGCCCGTTGAGATAAATAAATAGCTGAGCATAAACCTAGGATCTCGATCGATCACGACTTTGAGATAAGAAGGGCTGAGACTATATCCTGTTTTGTTTGCTTCCCTCGCTCGATCGTCACCAAAGTACTGTGCATATGACAAAAAAGTCGTGCCAGCAATCAAATTATTAAAGCCAAATCCTTGAGGTGGGATCTGACTTAGAAGTTTAAGCCGAGTTTTCTCCTGCTCGACAATTTTGCGTGAGACTTCAGGAGTTTCACCCACTATTTTTTGATTTACTCGTGGTAGCTGAAATGCCAGAGTGGTCGCTAGACAAGTAACGATCGCTCCGGTATTGATCGCCACTGCTACTAGTTTGTGCATAAACCTCGGATCGAGATGTAGATCGACAGATCCAATATACCTATTTAAGACACGCTATCGAATGCTACTGGCAACATAAGGATCGCGATTGAGATTTGCCGTCAAAGTGGACGATAGTGAACCGTCCGCAGGATTGATGCCATAGAAACTCTGGGCGCGTGAAATTGCATTTCTCGTTTCCTGAGACAATACGCCATCAACTTGTCCCGTATAAAAGCCCCGCATAGCCAGCAATCGCTGCACATCAGAGACGTTATTGCTAACTGGTGTGACTTGGGGGGGATTGCCAAAAACTGGTCTGCCACTAGACTCAAGTGCTGAAACAATCGCTCGATCGGGAACCCCAGTGGGCGCAAATCCATAGGCGTTCTGAGCAATAACTAATGCCGATCTTGTCGCTGAACCGAAAATGCCATCGATCGAACCTGTATAAAATCCCCGATCTTTGAGCAAGTTCTGAATGTTTGCAATTTCACTATTAGGCACTGGTTGGATCACAACTGGTGGTACTGTCGGTCTAAAGCTACCATTCTGCAAAGCGGTGATTGTGGCTGGACCAGCGATCCCATCAGGGATCAATCGAAAAAATCTCTGGGCAGAAACAATGGCGGCTTGAGTCTGGTCGCCTGCAATACCATCGATCGAACCTGTATAAAATCCCTGGGTTGTCAGCAGCTTTTGCACATAAGCGACATCATTGCTACTAACATCACTTGGGTTAGTTGATATAACTTTGTCTGCTTCTAGGGCAGCAATCGTGGCAGAGCCAGCCACACCATCTTGAGTTAGACCATAGAATTTCTGGGCGGCAATGATCGCAGCTTGAGTCTGAGAACCTTCAATGCCATCGATCGAACCACTATAAAATCCTCTGGATGCTAGTAACTTCTGTAGTGCTGTTACATCTTTTTCACTGCCAGTATTATCGGTTGGATTACCAGTATCGGCTTCTAGAGCAGCGATCGTGACAGAGCCAGCCACACCATCTTGAGTTAGACCATAGAATTTCTGGGCGGCAACGATCGCAGCTTGGGTCTGAGCACCTTCAATGCCATCAATATCTTGATGATAGAACCCTCGGTCAGCCAGCAGTTTTTGGAGCTTAACCACAGAATCACTTGCTTGCTCCGAGCCATCAACTTCGGGGTAAGGATCGTTCTGCAAAGCTGCCAATGTCATAACTCCAACAATGCCATCAGCTTCCAATCCATAGAAGTTTTGGGCTTGAATAATCGCTTCTTCAGTATTTGAACCTTTTACTCCGTCTATTTCACCTGGATCGAAGCCTTTTCTGAATAACAAATCTTGTAATATGGCAACTTCGGGAGTTTGCGCTGCCGCAGGGAGAATCAATCCACCACCTACTACAGTTCCAGCAACCAGTGTCATGCTTATGGTGCTTCTTGCTGTTCTTGCCAATGCAGTTTTCAGTCTGGCTTTAGTCAAAGCAACTGATTGAGTTGTCACATTAGCAATGTTACTAACAAAAGCACAGTCTATTGGTCTTTCTAGCTCAGTGCCTTGCTGGGACTGTTCGTACACTAGAGCGTCATGAAGGTATGCTGCTAATTCCATAGTAGTTCGCGAGTCTCACATATATAAGCATATTGTAGTAGATTCAGATCTTAAAAGCCAGAAAATGCTAGTATACGTTGCTATATTTTGATTGGTTTTGTTGTACAAAACCGTAAAGTATCGTTTAATGTCATGTGATGCCGATGTAGCACAGTGGTAGTGCAGCTGATTCGTAATCAGCAGGTCGCAGGTTCAAATCCCGTCATCGGCTTATGTATCAAGATCATTTTTTTAATCCAGCCCGAAATCCAGATCGTTTTTAACCTGTTGAGTTACTTGCGTTTTTCTGGCGGCAAATTTACGTTTCAATCCCTAGAAGGGTTTGTGGTTGATGTTTTGCAGTATTGACTCCATAACCCGATCGCTCTGATTTCAGGCATCTTTACTTGATGTAGTAACCCGAAACTTTCCAAGAACCATCTTTTTCATGCATGGGTGTTACCGTTTCGATCGATCCTTTTTTGGTAGTCCTAAAGGTGTAAGGACACAATTGAGCAGAGAAGTATATATCTATCCCAGAAGCCGATGAAATGTCCAAGTTGTCAATCACTAGAAATCGTCAAGAATGGTTTTATCCATAACGGC
>JARCMB010000118.1 GCA_030248825.1 Pseudanabaenaceae cyanobacterium MP8IB2.15
CCCGCTAATCCTGCCGTGCAGTCCTATTTGCTCAGCCTCTACCGCGAGATCCTCACCCGCTATAAGGTGGACGGCATCCAACTCGACTACATCCGTTACCCGCGCCAAGATGTAGGTTATGAATTTGGCTTTGGCACGGCGGCACGGCAGCAATTTAAGGCTCTGACTGGAATCGATCCGATCGAAATTGATGCTGTCAATCGATCGCTGTGGTGGATGTGGACAGAATTTCGCACACGCCAAGTTAACCAGTTTGTCGCCCGTGTTTCTAAAGAATTGCGGCAAATCAAACCCGATATCGTGATTTCGGCGGCTGTCTTTCCTTGGCGACCACTCGATCGAATTAACAAAATTCAGCAAAACTGGGAAGCTTGGATTGCCAAAGGCGATATCGATATGCTCGTGCCTATGACCTATTCGCCAGATACCAATCGCTTTCTCCAGCAAGGTGTACAGCCTGTACTCGCCAGTGTTGCCCAGTCTCCCGTATTATTTTTACCTGGAGTGTTAATTCGTGGTTTAGAAGATGCCGAATTGCTCGACCAACTCCAAGCAGTGCGGGATTTACCATCTGGTGGTTATGCCCTATTTGCCGCCGAGCATTTACGTCCCAGTTTTACGAGTGTGCTCAAGCTTTCCCAAAATGAGGATGCGGCAATCCTACCTCAACGTCGTCCTACGGCGGCGGCACAGTCGCGCTACACAGCCTTAAGGCAAGAATGGCAATCCTTGCTCAAAAGTAATAATATTTGGGTGAAGGGTGAGAGTTTAGAGAAGTGGCAAAAGCAGACTGAAGAACTCGAAAAGTCGATCGATCTGCTCAACCGCCAACCTAGTCGGGCTAATTTCAAAGGTGCGATCGACGATCTAGACACTATGACAAAAAATCTCCCCGATTGGATGCGCCTAGAAAACCTAGAACGTCCCTATCGCGTCAACACTTGGACTAATCGGTTAGGATCGATCGGGGCAATTTTACGCTACGGCGAATCACGTTTGCGTCATAGCGAATCATCTCCGACTGCGGTACAACCACAGACTAATCCTTGACATCCGCCCCAACCTAGAATGCGTGTGTAGACATTTAGATTTGTTCGATCGATCTCGATTCGAGCACAGCCCTTACGCATAACCGCAGAAATCAGATGCAAAGACCGATCTATCTCGATTGCCACTCTACAACTCCGCTTGACGAGAGAGTTTTAGCCGCAATGTTGCCTTACTTTCGGGAGCAGTTTGGCAATCCTGCCAGCACCAGTCATATCTATGGTTGGGAAGCAGAGTCTGCCGTGAAGTTGGCAAGAGAATCGATCGCCGCCGCAATTCATGCTATTCCCGAAGAGATCATCTTCACCAGTAGCGCAACGGAAGCGAATAACTTAGCGATTAAAGGTGTCGCCGAGGCTTATTTTGAGAAAGGCAAGCATATCGTGACATTGCAAACAGAGCATAACGCCGTGCTCGATCCCTGTGCCTATCTGCAATCGCTCGGTTTCGATCTGACTTATTTACCTGTGCAATCGGATGGACTGCTCGATTTAGCTGAGCTAGAAAAAGCAATTCGACCTGATACGGTTTTGGTGTCTGCGATCGCGGCGAATAACGAGATTGGCGTATTGCAACCACTGGCAGAAATTGGCGCGATTTGTCGATCGAATCAAGTTTTGTTCCATACCGATGCCGCTCAAGCGATTGGCAAAATTCCGCTCAACGTCGAAGCCATGCAGATCGATTTGATGTCGCTCACAGCTCACAAGGTGTATGGGCCAAAAGGGATTGGGGCTTTGTACGTGCGACGGCGTAATCCCAGAGTCCAACTTGCGCCGCAAATGCATGGCGGTGGGCACGAGCGCGGCATCAGGTCTGGGACGCTTTACCCGCCTCAGATCGTGGGATTTGCCCAAGCTGTGTCGATCGCGCTAGCAGATCGACTTGAGGAAAACGCCAGAATCCTGCAACTACGGCAAAGACTCTGGCAACAATTGAGCAGTTTGGATGGCATCATGCTCAACGGTCATGAGCACCAAAGACTAGCAGGTAATCTCAACATCAGCGTTGCAGGTGTAGATGGACAAGCCTTGATTTTAGGATTGCAGCCTGTAATCGCTGTATCTTCTGGCTCGGCCTGTACTTCAAGCAAAAATACGCCTTCCCATGTGCTCAAAGCTTTAGGTCGATCGAATGATCTTGCCTATGCCTCGATCAGGTTTGGGATTGGCAGGTTTAATACCGAAGCTGAGATCGATCGAGCTGCCAAACATTCGATCGACACGATCGACTCTCTCCGCCAAGCTAGATCTCAGTTAGGATTGTCGTCGATCGACTCCAAACAAATTTAATCTATCGATCTGTGTACTGCTCCTAGGCGTTTTTACGTTAATATGTGTGAAGAAAGTTTAAAATTCTTCACAATAGTTAAGTTAAACTACCCGAAATCACCAGTAAGTTTGGAGGCGTATGATTCTACTCGATCGACCAAAAATTCAGCCAAGCATTCCCAACCTCAAGCTAAATAGTAGTAAGGATGCGTATTTGAGTCTTGCGATCGCACTTGGAATTATCGCAATTTGGGCTAGTAGTACCGCCTTACTGATGACTTTGGACATGGACAAGTTGCCCCCATTGGTGATTGTGTTTCTGATGCTGTGGCAAATGTTTCTCTATACTGGTCTATTCGTCACTGCCCACGATGCCATGCACGGTGTCGTGTTCGCCAAAAATCGCAAGATAAATGATCTAGTTGGTTCGATCGCGGTGGGCATTTACGCGCTGTTCTCACTCAAACAACTTGCCAAAAAACACAAAGAACATCACGATCATCCCGCCAGTGAGATAGATCCAGACTTCCATAATGGCAAACAAAAGAACTTTTTCGCTTGGTACTGTCAGTTCTCAACACGCTACTGGAGCTGGACGCGAATCGTGGGATTGATGGCAATTTTTCATCTTCTCAAACACACGGTTAATTTCCCAGAAGCTAATCTAGCTTGGTTTTGGATTGTCCCTTCCATTCTCAGCTCCGTGCAATTGTTCTACTTTGGTAGCTACTTAGTCCACCGAGAACCAAAGGGAGGTTACACCAATCCTCATCGTTCAGTCACGACGAATCTGTCAACTTTTTGGTCGTTTATTACCTGCTATCATTTCGGCTACCATTACGAGCATCACGAACACCCATACTTGCCTTGGTGGCGGCTGCCCGAAGCCTATAAACTCAACAAATTAGACAGTTAGAACGTTTTAATCTCGGCATTTAAATCTGAGTCGATCGACAAAATACTATGTTCTGGCATCCCAATCCAATTAGAGCTTTGACAAATCGGCTCCGAGGCAATTACTACAGCATTGGGGAAATCAGAACTTTGGGGTAACCAGTATAGAGAAGGAGCGGGAGCATGACTGCTAGCCCGTGATGCTACTAGTTGCTTCCCATCACTAATAATTAAATTTAAAGATGCTTTGACATCATATTCCCGCGCCAAATCAATCAGCACGATCAGAGTTTTTTGTAATACTTCCACCAAAGTTAGCTCTGGTAAATTCTTCAAGTTATGCAATAGCAAAGCAAAGATATGTTCTGAGTCGGTTGTACCATTTATGCCTTGATAAAACCGATCGTCAAGCTGGTTACGAATGGGACGATAAAGCGATCGACGGAAATTCTCAATAAACCCGTTATGAATCGCCATAATCGATCCAGAGGTAAACGGCTGACAATTGCTCAAATCCAGTCCCTGTCCAGGTGTAGCACTTCTCACGTTTGCCAGTACACAGCCCGATTCAACATAGCGATTAAGCTGAGTGAGGTTAGTATCGTTCCAAATCGGAATCGTATTTTTATAAGTAAAAGGCTCGGTTAATTGCTGAGGATGATACCAACCGATCCCAAATCCATCGGCATTCAATAAACCTGAGGTCATCTCACGCGGCTGATAGCTCTGCACAATTGGAGAATGATCGGGCTGTTCGATTAATTTCTGCAATTGCGTAGTCTGACCCAAATATCCCAATAAACGACACATTAACTTATTTACCTTTACTAGATTCTCTTATAATCTCACTACTGGATCTGATTATTAGGCTGAGGCGAGTCAAATGCGGCAAAATTTATGTACCCGATCGAGGTAAATTAAGGCAAGTAAACGCTTCCTCTTGAACATTAAGCATGTGGATCTGACCCAATTATTTGACACACCCAAGCCCATCATCGGTGTGGTTCACCTTTTACCTCTGCCAACATCACCGCGCTGGGGCGGCAACCTCAAAGATGTGATCGATCGAGCTGAGCAGGAAGCAGCAGCTCTGACATCTGGTGGCGTACATGGCATCATGGTCGAAAATTTTTTTGATGCCCCATTCACACGCGGACAAGTCGATCCTGCTGTGGTCAGTGCCATGAGCCTGGTCGTCCAGCAAATTAAATACATGGTGGCAGTTCCTGTTGGTGTTAACGTTTTGCGGAATGATGGTCGCAGTGCGATGGCGATCGCCGCTTGTGTGGGTGCACAGTTTATTCGGGTGAACGTCTTAACTGGGGTAATGGCAACCGATCAGGGCATCATTGAAGGTAATGCTTACGAATTACTCCGCTATCGGCGCGAACTTGGCAGCAAAGTCAAAATTTTTGCAGATGTTCTAGTCAAACACGCTCAACCACTCTCTGTGCCAAACCTTACCCTAGCAATTCACGACACCATCGATCGAGGGCTTGCCGATGCAATTATTTTGTCGGGCTGGTCAACAGGAAATCCACCCAAATTAGCTGAGCTAGAAGAAGCGGCGGCAGCTTGCCAAGACACACCTCTGATCATTGGGTCAGGTGCGAGCTGGGAGAATATTGCCGAATTAATTCCATTTGCCGATGGTGTGATTGTTTCCAGTTCGCTCAAACGGCATGGTCGCATCCAAGAACCAGTCGATCCCCAACGGGTTGGTCGCTTTGTCGAGGCTTTGCACCTCGGTTTGGCAAACTTATCTGAGATCGAATCAGCAAAACTCAATCATTCCCCCCTGCCTGTCGGTTAAACTCATGGATAATCGTTCACTGATAATTGGTCATTGAGAATTATGCGGTTACGTTCTGAACCTTGGATCTTTCGTTGGGCTAAGCCTTTAATCATCGCCCTAGCTCTGTTTGGTGCATCGATCACCAGCTATCTTACAGTCACGCATTTTTTTGGTAATGCTCCTGCTCTATGTACGGCGGCGGCTGGTGAAGGCTGCGATCTTGTGCTCAACAGTGAGTATGCCAAAGTGTTTGGGATTCCGCTGACGATCTTTGGCGCGTTGGGTTATCTGACTGTGGCAGGACTGGCGGCAGTACCGTTGGCGATTAAAAGTGAAGATATTAAGTCCAAGGGCAAGCTAAATCAGCAAACGTCTTTTCTGTTGTTTTTGGTGACGACAGCAATGCTGGTGTTCAGTGGCTATCTGATGTACTTGCTAGCGTTTGAAATTAAGACGACTTGCTTGTACTGCATTACCTCAGCGACAATCGTAACTTCGATGTGGTTTTTGAACCTGTTTGGGCGGGAATGGGAAGATCGCGGCAACCTGATATTTACGGGACTAATTGTCGGTTCGATCGTGTTGGTCGGGACTTTGGGGATTTTTGCCGTTCAAAACAAAACGGCAGCAGTCAGTCAGACTTATACAGGTCGATTAGCGCAACATCTCACTAGTTCTGGGGCGAAGATGTATGGGGCATTCTGGTGTCCGCATTGCCGCGAACAAAAGGAGTTGTTTGGGGATGCGGCTAAACAAGTTCCCTATGTCGAATGCGATCCCAGAGGTGAAGAGCCACAGGAGCAACTCTGTCGCAGCAAAAATATTAAAGGATTCCCAACTTGGGAGATTAGTGGCAAGATGCATGAAGGCAGACAAACGCTTGACGAGTTAGCAAATCTATCTGGCTATCA
>JARCMB010000495.1 GCA_030248825.1 Pseudanabaenaceae cyanobacterium MP8IB2.15
GACTTATATCCCCACATATGGGAAACGGAGTTAATGAACCAAGTGGAGTGCCATAGAACGACCACTCGCACAAATACGCCATAGACAATAAACGACCAGCCGCCTAGGAGGTAAAGCAATCCAGCTACTGGGATTTGCAGAGCTAGGAAGTAGCGATTGAGCCAACGATAATAGGGATCGCGTTCCAAATCGGGGGCATAGCGTTTGTATTGTTCGTATTTAAAGAATTCGTCATGGGGATAAAAAATCCACATCATATGACTCCACCAGAAACCTTTGCTAGAGGCATAGGGGTCTTTGACTTCGTCTTCGGTAAATGCGTGGTGTAAACGATGTCCTGCTACCCAAAAGATCGGACCACCTTGCAGTGAGAGAGCACCAAGCGTGGCGATCGTATATTCCAACCACCGAGGTACACGTAAACTTCGATGGCTCAATAAGCGATGATAGCCCAGACAGACTCCAATGCTACCAAATAACCAATGTAAAAACAGCATCACCACTAAAGCCGACCAAGAGAAAAACCAAGGAGCCAGTAATGCCAAACCATGAATTGCCGAGAAAAATGCCACCGCTGACCAATCGAGTGCTGGTGATTGTTGTGATGAGGTTTGAGAGAGATTAGATTTCATAGATTTTGATATTGCGGCTACACCGATTTAGAGAACTTCTCAATCTCATGCTTTTGGAAATAAGAATCAAACACTGAGGCAATATTACGAATTAGCAATCGTCCCGCAGGAGTAACCTCAATCCGATCGCGTTCTAGTTCGATGAGACCGTCATCTGCTAGTTGGCGTAATTGTAGGCGCTCAGGGGCAAAATACTTGGTAAAATCGCGATCGCAAGTTAAGTGATATTTGGCTTCAATCTCTTGCTGCGAAAGTTCAAAATGACACATTAATTCCATAATTACCGAACGGCGTAACACGTCATCAGCGTTGAGGGTAACACCTTTTTCGATTGGTAATTCATTGGCATTAATGGCGCGGTAGAAATCTCCCAAGCGTTTATAATTTTGAACATAGACATCCTGCAACATACTGATTGATGTCATGCCGAAACCGATCAGATCGGATTCAGGTTTGGTGGTGTATCCCTGAAAATTACGATGTAATTGTCCTTCTCTTTGAGCGATCGCCAGTTCATCATTGGGTTTAGCAAAGTGATCCATACCAATAAAGACATAGCCATGAGCCGTTAGGACTTCAATGGTCATTTGGATAATTTTTAGCTTCTCCTCTGGAGGTGGCAACGCATCTTGGGAAATGAGTTTCTGTAGTGGCTTTAACCAAGGCACATAGGCAAAGTTAAACACAGCAATTCGATCGGGATTGAGTTGAATGGTCTTGTCAATGGTTTCCCGAAATGTCTCCAGAGTTTGATAAGGTAGCCCATAGATCAAGTCAACATTAACGCCCTCAAATCCTACCTCGCGCATCCATTGCATTCCCTGAAATAACATTTCTTCAGGTTGAATCCGATTTACTGCCTCTTGAACCCGCAGATTAAAGTCCTGAATGCCAAAGCTAATCCGATTAAAGCCTAAGTTTTTCAAACCTTGCAAATATTCTTTAGTTAGCGATCGCGGATTGACTTCAATGGAGATTTCTGCCTGACTATCAAAAGTAAAATGCTTATGCAAACCCTGCCAAAGTCGTTCTACTTGATCGAGTGAGAGATAGTTAGGGGTACCGCCGCCCCAATGCATCTGCTGCACTAGGCGATCGAGATCGATTAAATCTGCCACCTGTTCAATATGACGTAAAAGATAACCGAGGTATGACTCCGCTACTTCCTTGCGCTGCGTAATAACTGTATTGCAACCACAGAAATAGCAAGGGCTTTCGCAAAATGGAATATGACAATAAAGGGATAGAGGTGTTTTTTGACTATTACCAGTAGCGATCGCGTCTCGAAAATTTTTTTGATCAAACTTTTCGGTCAACTCCGTTGCCGGTGGATAGCTGGTATAGCGTGGCACTGGTTGGTCGTATTTCTTAACTAAATTGATATCAAATTGAACTGTTTGCGATAATATGCTCATTTCTCAAATTCCTTAAACTTCTTTAAACCAAACTATGCCAAGACAGCTTTATGGTGATGTTCTGTACTTCCTGGCTTATCTTGTTGTGTTAGCAAGGTAAACACATGATCGCCAATTGCCACCCTTACATCTGCTTCAAGTTCATCAACAACATTCCGATTGAGCGCGAAAGCAAAGTTCGCTTCTGCCACAATCCTCAAGATAGTTTCTTCATCTACTAATAGAGAATCCAGTGCTTGTCGATAGGTTTCTTTAAAAGCACGCTTTGCTTCAACCGTGGGCAGTTGCTCAAATTCGTAAAGGGCAGTGCCCCGGTCGTTGGGCAAATTTAAGGCAGAACGCACGATCCCTTTTAAGGCTTGACCACCAGATAGATCGCCCATATAACGGGTGTAGGCATGGGCGATCAGGCGTACAGGATCGGTATTAGAGATTTCCCGAATGCGATCGACATACACTAGCCCAGCCCTGAGAGGAGTAATTTCTTGCTGCCAGTTATCACCATAGTAGAAAGCTAAATCTTTCTCCAAATTTTGCTTACGGTTGAGTTTCGAAAAGTATATTGCTCCCACTTGGGGATGATTACGGTGATGTTCCAGTGACTCTTCGATCTCACTATAAACCAGATAGAGATTTGCCAGTAATTTACGAAATGGTTCACGTTCAACAATGCCCTTAAGAAAGCATTTCATAAAGGCAGTATTTTCAGTGGCGGTATGTGATTCCTGCGTACCTTCACGCAGACGTGTTGCTAAGTGACTATTCATAAAAA
>JARCMB010000496.1 GCA_030248825.1 Pseudanabaenaceae cyanobacterium MP8IB2.15
CGAACTAGTTCTAGCCGTTGCTTAATTTCTTGCAAAGCCTGCTCTAATTGCTGAATTTGCGCGGTAATATCATCCCACTCATTCGCGATTTGCGGTTTATTCATGGCAAAAAATCAGGGTCTAGAGCTTGTTCTGGCGTAAATGCTGATTCTACAGGGAAAATACTTAAATCCAGTCCAGTCTCATCGGCTGCTTGTTCGCGTGAATCTTCATAGCACTTAGTAAAGACTTCGATAAAATAAGGTTTCAAACTAGGGCTAGTTTGAAAGTCGTCTCGCAAGCGGCGGCGATGTTCACGGATGCTGGCTTTCCAGCTATTTGTGCGCTTATCAGGTTGAAATTTCCATTTGAGCAAATGCATCAAAACCACGGTCAAATTACTTCGGACTGCACTTTTTTCGCTTTTTCCCATACTTTCGATTTCTTCGATTAAATTCTCTAGGTCTAATTCGGTAAATTTCTGCTCTTTAAGCAACTGTGCTGTTGTTTCAACCCAAAGCATAAAATCACGATCGTAAAGAGACTGTTCGGCTTGAATATGCGTAGCTTTTTGGACTTGCATCATCTCATCCTCCTAAATTATTTTTATGGCAAAAATTCGGAATCCAAGCCCTGTTCGGGTGTAAATGGTGATTCTACAGGGAAAGTACTTAAATCCAGTCCTGTTTCAATTG
Organism: Pseudanabaenaceae cyanobacterium MP8IB2.15; assembly: GCA_030248825.1. Taxonomy (GTDB): domain Bacteria; phylum Cyanobacteriota; class Cyanobacteriia; order Pseudanabaenales; family Pseudanabaenaceae; genus JARCMB01. The sequence goes on from JARCMB010000496.1 coordinate 675, forward strand.
CCGCTTGTTTACGAGCAACTTGATAGCACTTAGCAAAAAGCTCCAAATAATAGCGTTTTAAACTAGGGCTATCCATAAATTCATCATCTAAGCGGACTCGATGTTCAAAAATGCTAGATTGCCAGCTATTCGTGCGCTTCCCAGACTGATATTTCCATTTGAGCAAATGCATCAAAACCACGGTCAAATTACTTCGGACTGCACTTTTGTTGCTTTTCCCCATACTTTCGATTTCTTCGATTAAATTCTCTAGATCGATCTGGTCAAATTGTTTTGCTCTCAAAAGCTCAGTTGTTGCCTCAATCCAGAGGGCAAAGTCTCGATCGTAGAGAGATTGTGTATCTTGAGGATGAAAAGCGATCTCCTGTGGTTCTTGTACTTGTGTCATATCGCCTCTTGGATCGTCTTAACCTGATTTTCCTTTACTGCTAGCTTAGCATCGTGACCAGACTGAGGTGTCATGTCGATCGATCATTTGCCACCTCACTGAAATTGCGCGTAGATGTTACTTTAATAGAAGAAACTTTACAAAAAATTTACGGGTAGCTCCCTATCATGACTCAATGTTTAATCAATCGGCGGGCTGAGTTTGCCGCCAGTCATCGCTATTGGCTGCCCGAACTATCAGAAACTGAGAATACAGAGCAATTTGGAGCTTGTGCGCTGTTTCCTGGGCATGGTCATAACTATGTTCTGTTTGTTTCGATGGCAGGGGAGATTGCCGCCAATGGCATGGTGCTCAACTTGTCTGATGTCAAGTACACGATCGATCGAGAAGTGGTGACACTGCTGAATTTTAGGTATCTCAATACTGCTATGCCTGAGTTTGAGCAAACCCTGCCCACGACCGAAAATATCGCTAGAGTGATCTGGCAAAGGCTAGAGGCTCACTTACCTCTGGTCAACATCCGTTTATACGAACACCCCGAACTCTGGGCAGACTATCAAGGTAAAGATATGCAAGCAAATCTGACAGTTAGTACTCACTTTTCCGCCGCGCACCGTTTGGCTTTAGACTCACTCACATTGGCAGAAAATCAAGAAATTTATGGTAAGTGTGCGCGGGTGAATGGTCACGGTCACAATTACCATCTCGAAGTTTCGATTAGCGGTGAGATCGATCGACGCACAGGCATGATTGCCGATCTGGGTAAGTTTCAACAGGCGATCGAAGAATTTGTGATTGAACCACTTGACCACACCTTCCTCAACAAAGACATTCCCTATTTCGCTTCGATCGTCCCTACTGCCGAGAATATTGCTGTATATATCCAGAAAGTTTTAACGCTACCGATTCGTCAGATCGGCGCAAAGCTGCATTGCGTCAAACTGATCGAAAGCCCCAACAACTCCTGTGAAGTTTTTGGCGAGGCTGAATTAGGCGCGGACGAGCTAGAGTCTTCATCAGAACAGGCTATATTCGAGCAAAATCTGCCCCAACTAGCTCTAGCTACTTGATCCTTTGCTTGATGAAGGCGACGAGTTGTTGAATCTGCTTGTGTTGTACCACCACTTGTTTCTCCAAGATTTTGAGCTTGGCTTGCATGGCTTCCATCTCTTTGCCTTTGGCTTCGAGCTTCGTGACTCGATCGAGTAAGGCTTGATCTGTCTGACCTGACATTGCTTGATCGGTCGCTCGGTCTGGCGTGGATTCAACCGCGTAGACTGGCGGCTTATTCTTGGCTAGTTCGATCGCTTTTTTGATCGCTACCAACAATTGCTTTTGCTCGAACGGTTTTTCGATAAACGCAAAATATTTATCTTCAAATGGCTCAGAGATTTTGCTGGTCACTTCTTCTTTGCGCCCAGACATCAACAGCAGGGGGATAGCACTATATTCGCGGCTGAGTTGCAGGCGTTCGTAAACTTCAAACCCACTCATACGGGGCAGAAGGAAATCTAACATGATCATCCAGGGCATTTCCTTTTGGATCATTTCCAAGCCTTTGATCCCATCGGGCGCTTCAACGACTTCGATATTTCCTGGTGGCAGCATGTCGCGTACCATATTACGAATTACTCGGCTGTCATCGATTACCAGTATTTTGCGAGCAGTCATGGCACGAAAAACCTCTTGGTTAGTTTAATCTGATAAGAATATAACCTTTAAATGCTGATTTGACATGAATATATCCACTTCTTCAGCAACCTCTTCGTCAGTAGAGTCAAACCGTTTACCTGAGTGGCTCCGTCTGGCAATGAGTAATTCGATCGGCAAGGCTAGTGAGATTTCTACAGTACAACAAATCATTAAGCAAAGGGGGATTCATACAATTTGTGAAGAAGGGCGATGTCCAAATCGGGCTGAGTGCTATGCCAATAAAACGGCGACATTTTTGCTGATGGGCCCAACCTGCACTCGGAACTGTGGGTTTTGCCAAGTGGATAAGGGGCATAAACCCATGAG
>JARCMB010000119.1 GCA_030248825.1 Pseudanabaenaceae cyanobacterium MP8IB2.15
CTAATCGATCGACTAACGATCGGAATTAATCTCAAATTATCGTGGCGATCTGCTAGATTATTTACAGACTCTCAGATTTGATATTGCGAGGTTGAAGTATGCCAGTACAATTCCAAATTAGGTGAATAGAGGTTTTAGCAGGACAGCGATCGATCTTGCATGACATTAACTGGCAAGACTTTGAGCAAATTCTCGAAGAGCTAGGAGAGAAACGGGCTTCGCGCATTGCTTATTGGAATGGAACACTAGAGGTAAGAATGCCACTGCCAGAGCACGAAGTTGACAAAAGAACTGATTAGTGACATGGTAAAAGCTCTGCTGGATTGGATGGGTAGGGAATACGAATGCTTTGGGTCAACTACTTTTAGAAACGAAAATATGAACAGCGGCATTGAACCCGACAACTGTTTTTATATTCAAACCAAAGGCATCATCAAAGCAGGTAAACTCGACATCGTGCTACCCAACGACATAGACAATGGAGAAGTTGATGTTATTGTCGTATCCAAAGAAGCACCCGATGAATTTGAAAATCGCCATCATGCCATGCTCCAGCAGGGATACGATACCCCGAAAAAGTTCTTGACCTCATTCACCAGATCAAGCTAGAAATGCTGAAAGAAAAGGGCAGAGCGTAGCGATCTCTGATTTAGAATGCCTGAATGCGGAGAGCTTTATTAAAAAGTAACTGTCAATCTAATTGCTCTAGAAATATTGGTATCACCACAGCATAACTATCCTCAGATCGCCACCTGATGAACTAACGACTATCCTCGATCGAATTGCCAAAGGTCAGCACACAGACCATGCGGATTTATTTGCTTTTGCTTACCACTGGTAACGAATCGATTCGTAAATCTCTAAATATTCAGTCGCAGGATTTTTCCATGAGTAGTCATAACTCATACCTTGAATTACCAATTCTTCAAACTGCTCAGGATAATTCTCCCATAGTCCAATTGCCCGATCCATCGCTGATTCTAAGGCAGTAAAATCTGTCTGATAGAATACATATCCATTCCGTTGTTCGGGTGGATGAGTTCGATCGTAATCTCGATCGAATACAGTATTAACCAAACCACCAACGCCGCGCACAATTGGCACTGTACCGTACTTCAAGCCAATCATTTGGGTTAATCCACATGGCTCATAGTTACTCGGCACCACAATCATATCTGCACCCGCATAGATTAAATGGGATAGCTCTTCATTGAAACTCAGTTCTAAGTGCACATCAGAATTATCATTTAAAAACCGCTTTTCATGCCAAAACCAATCACTGATGACCGCTTCTGTGGGTGAACCAAGCAGCACAAATTGCGCCGATCGACTGAGGGCGTAGTACATAGCATGATGTACGAGGTGAACCCCTTTTTGATCGTCTAAGCGACCGATATAGGCAATGATTGGTCGATCGACTTCCCGCAATAAAAGTCTCGATCGCAGGGCTTTTTTACTCTGAGCTTTTTCGGCTAATGTCGCAGAGCTGTAATTTGTGGGAATGTATCGATCTGTTTCAGGACTCCAGAAGTCGTAATCAATCCCATTCAGCACTCCTTTGAATTTATGCTGATTGAGATAGAGGGTATGCCCTAAACCACAACCGACCTCAGTATTGCTGGCTTCCCATGCGTGCTGTGGCGAAACAGTGGTGACATAGTTAGAGTAAACGATGCCTCCTTTGATAAAATTTAGGGCAAAGGGATTAGAGTTATCTTGAAGTCTCTGGTCGCTAAAATAATAAGCTTCGCGGTTTAGCCCCGTCGCTCTGAGAATCTCAGATCCTCCCATGCCCTGATGTTTGAAATTGTGAATCGTGAAACAAACTCGTTGATATTCCATCCACTGATACTTGTAAATCTCGAATAGCATCACGGGTACTAAACCTGTCTGCCAATCGTGACAATGGAGAATGTCAGGACGCTTATTGCTACGTAGCAGAAATTCGATCGCTGCCTTGCTAAAGAAAGCAAAGCGCATATTGTCATCCCCACAACCGTAATAACAACCGCGTTGAAAGAACCGATCATCAGAATGTGGCTCGATGAAGAAGCAGACTTGTCCATGTACCCAGCCACAATAGACCGAGCAATGAATTTCGCCACCATACCAAGGCACGGTTAAATCTTTGTAAGCATCATGCAGACCCCAAATGTGGTCATACCGCATACAGTCATACATGGGCAGAATGATCTCGACTGTATGACCACGCGATTCTAGCTCGCGGCTGATCCCATAAACAACATCACCCAGCCCTCCCGCTTTGATCGCAGGGGCGCATTCAGAGGCAATTTGCACGATGTACATACTTACTCCTCACCTGAGTCTTGTTCAACAGGGTTTCATCTTCTCATACTCTCAGTGGGAAAAAGATCGCGGGTGAAGAGTGAATCTTAGGTAAATTTAACGATCGCGGCTTAAGGCAAAATAGACTGGTAAGGAGTTGGTTCTCAAAACGATGCTGGGAAAAATACTTGGTGGACGTTACAAAATAGTCAGCCGTCTGGGAGAAGGGGGCTTTGGCGAGACATATCTGGCTGAGGACATTCAACTTCCCGATCGAATGACCTGTGTGGTGAAACATTTCAAGCCCCAGTCGAGCAATCCTGATGTGTTGTCGATCGCGCGGCGGTTGTTTGAATCAGAAGCTAAAGTTTTACACCAGTTGGGTAGTCATGACCAAATTCCTCGGCTATTAGCTCATTTTGAGGAGAATCAAGAATTTTATCTCGTCCAAGAATTTATCGCAGGCAATACGCTCAGCCATGAGTTGACTCCAGGTGTTTCGATCGAAGAAGCCAAGGTAATCGAGATTTTGCAAGATCTGCTCAAAACATTGGAATTTGTGCATCAGCAGCAGGTAATTCACCGCGATCTCAAACCAGATAATTTAATCAGGCGAACCCAAGATCGCAAGATTGTTTTAATCGACTTCGGGGCGGTAAAGCAGATTCGGACACAGGTAATTAGTCAGGGGCAAATGCCGTCTACAGTAACGATTGGCACGGTTGGTTATATGCCCAGTGAGCAGGCAAATGGACATCCCATGCCCAGCAGCGATCTCTATGCCCTTGGGATGATTGGCATTCAAGCACTCACAGGACTAGCTCCCAACCAGATCCTTAAAGATCCACAAACATTGGAAGTGATCTGGCATGACCAAGCTGAAGTTGGAACTCAAGTGAGTATAGGGTTCGCCAATGCTTTAGATCGAATGGTGCGCTACGATTTTCGGCAACGTTATCAATCGGCAACTGAAGCGATGGCGGCATTAGTAGGCTTAAAATCGAATATTCCTACTATAGCGATCGCGGGCTTGAGGGCGAATATCTCTCCTCAGCGAGTAGAAACTACGGTTCAAGCAGTTTCAGGTCAATGGCGAATATCTCCCAAATTGCTAGCAGGTATAGGTATAGGGGGTGGAGCGATTGCCGCTTTCTGGTTATCACCATTATCAAGTTGGCTGAGAGTTCCACAGATAAATCCCCCCCTTGAGACTTCGGTAGCTTCTCCGTCCCAACTCAACCCCAACTCAACCTCAACTCAACCTCAAGTAACGCAACCATTATCAACTGCTACCGACTTTTACGATCAAGCCAAAACTCTGAGTAATGCAGGTAAATATCAAGCTTCGATCGAAGCTTATAACAAAGCGATCGAACTCAAACCCGACTATGCCGAAGCCTGGGCTGGCAAAGGAGATGCTCTATTTAAACTGGGGCGATATCAATCTGCAATCGCCGCTTATGACAAAGCGATTTTCTATAAACCTGATTTTGCCGATGCCAAACGAGATCGAGCCATTGCCCTAGCAGCATTAGAACCAAAACCCGCCCCTGCAACAACTACCAATCTTGATTCCCCGCCAGTCAGCCCGCCCCCATTACCATCAAATTTGCGATTACCAGATCCAGCGATCGTTAGACCTTTGCCACCAATTCCAGTCGAAGTTCAACCAGTTCCGATCGAAGTTCCTCAAAATAATTTAAATGGCAAAAAACCAAGTAAAGATCCAAAACCCGATAAGGGTCATGGGAAAAAGAAATGAGACTTAGTTATTGCTTTAGGCGGCAGCTTCTTGGGTCGCGATCACACCTTTGAGTGTCAATAGACCTTTTTTAACCTGACGCGAAATTGTTACCGCACTTACCCCAAACAACTTAGCAACTTCTCGCTGTGTAAAGTCTTCGATAAACACAAACTCTAATATTTCGCGTGTCCGATCCTCAAGCTGGGTAAGAGCTTGCTGAATGCGAAGGAAATCATCTTGAGAGTTTTGAAGGCGACATTTGGGGTCGGGAACTAGCTCGACAAGACAAGCTGAAGATTCCTCATCCGAGCGTACAGGCGCATCAAGGCTGATCGGAGAACGGTTTTGGTAAGCCAGCTTGATTTCCTGCCACTCACTCAAAGACACACCCAATTCGCTAGCAATTTCGCGATCGAGCGGCTCTCGGTGCAGATTAGTTCTAAGCTGACGTGTGACCTTACGAGCTTGGCTGTGCAGTTCTAACCACCGACGAGGCACTCGTAAAACTGTGCTCTTGTCGCGTAGATAGTGCTGAATTTCGCCACGAATATAGCGAGTCGCAAAAGAACTAAATGCGTATCCTTTATTAATTTCAAATCTTTCGATCGCGCCGATTAGACCGATCGACCCAACCTGAAGTAGATCTTCATAGGTTTCGACACTTTGGTTTGCCCAATAGCTCACTTCTTTTTTGACTAAACCGATATTTAGCTTGACCAATTGGTTGCGGAGTTTGGCTGAAGCTTCCTTACGGTATGCCTTTAATAGTTCTAGAGTTTCGCTTTTATCTTCTTGCGAAAATTCTCGTGGGTTACCTGAGTTACCAGTTAGTTTGCCAGTTGGTTCAGCAGCTAGTTTAACCACCACTTCCGTCTGGGCGTAACTCGGCTCTTGCTCCTGTAAAGTGGCGTGTCTCATCGTTTAAACCTCTAAATTCACTGAACAATTAGAACTAACTTGCAACTAACTTGAAATAAATTTGGCTGATGTGGGAATTATTGCCCTGAAGGTTAGCACAAAGATTCGTCTCTACTGTTAAGTTAACCGAGGAAAATCAATCAGTCACCTAGCTAGACGTTAGGAATTGTTGAAATATGATTGGCTAACACCTAACACCCTGTTAGGTAATATGTGACCTTGATGGTTTAAGCAGGTTTTTTGTTAAGATCATCGTTGAGTTCAAACTTAGGTTTTTCACGATCGAATACTGAAATGCTGGCTCCCCCAGACGACCTTGAGAAGCTGTTTCTAGAAGCTGCACAGAGCTGGGATCTAGAGAGAATTTACACAGATATTGAACGAGTCAACGGTAAGCCCTTAAAACCCACCGAGCGAGCTTGTTTACGTGGATTACTCTGTCGTTATCGCCCAGGACAGATTGCTTTTAAGCTCACTTGGACTTCTGGCAGCCTCCGCGTAGAGCTAAATAAGGGCTTGTATCGCTATCTCGAAGCCTTAGCCGAAAAACCACTCAACACCCTGCGCTGGGAATGCATTGGCGACTGGTTAGAGGAGAAGGGCTATAAGCTATCTGGCACAAGTTTGAATCGGATCGATCGATCGACATTAACATCACAACAAGGGCTGACCGATTGGGGCGACGCGCCCGAAGCACCCGTGTTTTTTGGACGGAAAGAGGAATTAGCCCAACTAGAGCAATGGATTGTTGTCGATCGATGCCATCTTGTGGCGATCTGGGGCATGGGCGGTATTGGCAAAACTGCTCTCAGTGTCAAGCTGGTCGAACAAATTCAGGGCAAGTTTGACTACTTTATCTGGCGATCTCTGCGTCATGTTCAGCCAATTCAACAAATTCTGGCAGACTTGCTCAAATCTCTCGCCCCACAATTATCGACATCACAATTTGAAGTATCCGATCTAATTGAAGTCCTCAAACAACATCGATGTCTGATCGTTTTAGATGACTTTGAGACTATCCTGCGTGATGGCGAACTGGTGGGTTTATATCGACCTGGTTGTGAGGGCTATGCCGAATTATTAGAGCGCGTGGGTGGAGAACGACATCAGAGCTGTTTAGTGCCAATCAGTCGCGAGCAACCCAAGGAAATCGCGGTCTTGCAAGGCGCGGATCTGCCTGTTCGATCGTTCAAACTGAGTGGGATGCAGCGACAAGAAGCTCGTCAATTGCTAGTAGCAAGAGGTTTCACAGGCTCCGAAAACGGTATGGAGCAGCTAGTCCAACAATATCGCGGCAATCCTGCGGCGTTGAGAATCGTCGGCACGACAATTCATGAGCTGTTCAATGGCAATATCTCGGAATTTCTCAAACAAACGGCTCTAGCTTTGGGCGATGTACTGCGAAGCTTGCTCTACCAACAGTTTGAGCGGCTATCTGACCTCGAAAAAGATATTCTCTACTGGCTCTCAATTCGTCGCCGCCCTGCTTCACTGGTGATGTTGCGCGATGACACTAAGTCGATCGCTTCAGGCTCAGAATTACTCGATGCCCTAGAGTCTTTAAGATGGCGATCTCTGATCGAAAAAAGCACTGAAGGCAACGAAGTCGTATTCATGCTCGAACCAGTGGTGATGAAGTACGTCAGTAAAAAATTTATCGATGAGGTGTGTAAAGAAGTCGATGCGATCGCCCAAACTCAGAGCTTAGTCAAAATCCGCTTACTCCGCAGCCACGCCCTAGTCGAAGATCTAGCTCCCGACAATACCAGAGCCGCCCAGATCAGACTCATCCTCAAACCAGTCAAAGATCGCTTAGGCATCGCGTTAGCTCAAGCAGGAATGACTGAGGAGGCTTTTAATGAAGTTCTCACCACTCTGCAAACTCGGTTTTCCCAAGACTCAATGTACCTCGAAGCAAATCTAGCGCTGCTAGGATTACTGCTATAATCCAAAACCTGTAAGTATTTGATCGGCATCAAGTTAGCTAAACATATGTACGTCAAGATTTGTGGGATAACAAAACCCGAACAAGGTGTGGCGATCGAACAAATGGGAGCCAATGGCTTGGGGTTTATTTGTGTGAGCAGTTCACCGCGTTATGTCGATTGCAGACAAATCTGTGAGATTACAGATCGATTATCGCTAAAGGTCGATCGAATCGGAGTTTTTCTTGATGCCGAGCTGAGTGAAATCAATTCGATCGTTACTCAAGCAAAATTAAATATCGTGCAGTTGCATGGTAATGAGTCGCCTGTTTTTTGCGATCGACTACGCCATGAATTACCAGATATTAAGATTATTAAGGCCCTGAGAATAGCGACTAGAGAAGCTTTGGATCGAGCTAATCTTTACGCTAATTGGGTGGATGCAATTTTGCTCGATGCCTACGATCCTAGGTTAGCAGGCGGCACAGGAAAAACAATTGACTGGAATATGTTGGCAAAATTTAGACCAGACTGCGATTGGTGGCTAGCAGGAGGCTTATCAATTACCAACATTACAACTGCTCTGGAGCAAGTCAAACCAGATGGGGTCGATATCTCCAGTGGTGTAGAACAATCTCCAGGCGACAAAGACCTAGAACAAGTTAGAAAGCTTTTAGCAATGATCGACAACCAGTTGGTGATTACTTAGTTGGGATTATGGCTCGTTGGTCGCGGTTAGTTGATCGATGACTACGGCTTCAGGTTTTTTAGCCTGTTTTTCGCGTTTTTTGCGTTCGGCTTCTGCGAGATCTGCCATCATCTGTCGTCCCTGTTCTAGTTTTTCTAGGTTAGAGCGATATAGATCGAGATCCTTGCTTAGTCGATCAGCCCCGATTTTTAGGGTATTGCCAACTTGATTGATTAATTCCTGCCGCTGATCTTGATCGGCGATCGACTCGGGTTCAGCAATTTCTAATAATGTGAAGATGCCAATAGCAAACAACCGACTGTACTTAAAATTTGGATTAGCAGCAATCGATCGAAGCTGTCCCATCAAAGGATCTAAGTTAGCACTGGTCTCTAAGGTCGTGAGTAAATCTTTTAACTCAGTTGGCATTCGCATCGCAAGTTCAGACATGTGCCCAGCTTCTTGGCGCAATTGTTCGGGATTGAGTTGTAAGGCTTGAATCAATGCCACAAAGATTGCCTGACGATCCGACTCTGGCTGATATCCCACCGTAAATCGATCGAATGCTGTCACCAAACCCAACGCGAAGATTGGGTCAAAGGCAAATGTCTGATTCACAACGAGTAAGTGTGACTCAACTAGCAGCTCATCAATAATGCGGCGATAGATCGAAACAATCGGCTTAGTGAAGGCATTCAAAAAATCGCGTTTGGTGTCAGAGACGGTACGGACGTTATTCACTGCGGTTTTCACAACTTAATAAAATGTAATTTTTCTTAACTTTATTCATCATCTCACATCTAGGCGATCGTCTAAAGGCTCTGATTTAAGGTGATCGCTAGACAAAATTGGATCTGCCAAGTAAAAGTTAGCGTCGAGCGCGCTCACTTTCAGCTTCAACAATTTCAGCTTCAGATTTGCTCACTTCATCATCGTAGTACAGGCTGGTGTAGTAGCTGTAGGTACTGTTTTCCGCCGCAACGCCGTTGACAATCAGACCCAAGATATTCTGTCCCGACTGTTCGAGGA